>CALNCF010000203.1 GCA_937875035.1 uncultured Sphingobacteriaceae bacterium
TGGTTGACCTGCTTCTCGGGAACTTCGGTTACTGGACAGGGCCAAACACCTACAGTTCATCACTGGCATTATACAAGAATACCGGTACTCCGACAGCGCCTGCGTTCGAGCTCGTATCCCGCGATTATTCCAACATCGGCCAATACAATATCAAATCCCTGTACCCTACTACCGGCGACCTGAACAACGATGGCTCCCCCGACCTGATCCTGGGCGCAGAAGACGGGCAGCTTTACTATTTCAATAATCTAGCCAGCCTTGGTTCGCCTGCCGATTTCCAGCTTCACACACCTTTCGTGAACAATATCGACGTAGGATCCTACAGCACGCCTCAACTGGTAGATGTAGACAAGGACGGCAAGCTCGACCTGCTCATCGGCGAACGCTTTACAAACATTAACTATTACCGGAATATCAGCACCGGCGCGAATCCCGACTTCGCACTCATCACCGATTCGCTTGGTAAGATCTATCCGCGGGTGACCAATTATTTCAGCTCGAACAGCTCTGTCTTCTACGGACAGATCGACCAGAACGACGGAGACGACCTCGCTATTACCACACGCGACGGAAGAGTGTATTTCTATCTCAATGTATCGAACAACGTAATGACCAAATTTGTGCAGACCGACTCGCTCGTAGCCACTGGCGCGGGCGAAGACATCCGCATTACCATGGCCGACCTCAATAACGACGGAAAGAAAGAGCTGATCGTAGGAACGCAAAGTGGTGGGCTCGCCATTTTCCAGATCGAGTTCGAGGTGTACGAAGGAATCAGCCGTGCAAAGAATTTCAACGACCTGTACAAGGTATACCCGAACCCGGCCAGCACACAGCTCACCATCGAACCGAAAGGAAACCAGCTATACAAGACCCAACAGGTTCAGGTATTGGATATCATGGGACGTTTATTGAAAACCATTACCCCGGCTTACAGCAGCGAGCGCATCCGGGTCGACCTGCACGACCTGCCAACCGGGCATTACATCCTGAAGATCACCGACGAGCAAAGCGTGAACAGCTTAAAGTTCAGCGTATCGAAATAACAGGAAAGAAATTGATCATTCATACGAAAGGGCTGCCCAATCAAGGCAGCCCTTTATTTTATATTTTACAATGGTTTACAGGAAAACCGGATAGCTTTTATTTAAAGGGATTCTGGTGCGCCGGGTTATTCAGATAGCCCGTATCCACCAGGCATTTCAGGAAAGCCACCAGCGCTTCCTTATCACCATTCGTTAAGCCCAGCCCCCCTCTGACATCCCGGTTATTCTTCAGCAGGTTCACATCAATATTATCATTGAACTGGATCCCGGAGCTATAGAAATTCACCACTTCTTCCAGAGTCTGGAAACGCCCGTCGTGCATATAAGGTGCCGTGAGCGATACGTTCCGCAGGGAAGGCACCTTGAACTTGCCGTTATCTTTCGGATTACCGGTAACTGCCCCATATCCCCTCGTCTGTGGCAGGTTCACATTCATAAACAGGCCATTGTTACGGTACAGGGAATCCAGGTCCTGGAGCACCGGGATGCCATGGCAATGGAAACAATCGCCCTCCTCGGTACTGAATATCTTATAGCCCCTGAATTGTAAGGCTGTAAATGCAGCCTGTGCAATATCGAAATAACGGTCGAAAGGCGTATCGCCCGAGATCAGCGTACGCTCAAACTGGGCCAGTGCCTTGGCTACCAGATCGGCAGTGATCTCCTTGGTACCGAAAGCCACCTGGAAACGTTTCGGGTACGATTCGTGCGCACGCAGTTTATTCACAATGCCCGGAAGTGTTTCGTGCATCTCGACCGGGTTGGT
>CALNCF010000204.1 GCA_937875035.1 uncultured Sphingobacteriaceae bacterium
CCGGTAAGACCGGCATGGGTGTGGACAAGATCCTCGAAGCCATTATCGAACGTATCCCGGCGCCTGTTGGCGACCCGGACGCGCCTTTACAGGCCCTGATCTTCGATTCGGTGTTCAACTCCTTCCGGGGGATCATCGCCTATTACAAGGTCGTAAACGGAGAAATCCGCAAGGGCGACAAAGTAAAATTCGTAGCCACCGGCAGCGAGTACGGTGCTGATGAGGTCGGAACCCTGAAGCTCCGCCCCCTGGCCAAAGATGTGATCAAGACCGGTGATGTGGGTTACATCATCTCCGGCATTAAAGAAGCCCGCGAAGTAAAAGTGGGCGATACCATTACCCATGTAAGCCGTCCGGGTGCGGGCATACAGGGCTTTGAAGATGTGAAGCCGATGGTATTTGCCGGGATCTACCCGGTAGATACGGAAGATTTCGAGGAGCTTCGCGAAGCCATGTACAAGCTGCAGCTGAACGATGCTTCCATTGTATTCGAGCCGGAATCATCTGCCGCCTTAGGCTTTGGTTTCCGTTGCGGGTTCCTGGGAATGCTGCACATGGAGATCATCCAGGAGCGCCTGGAGCGGGAGTTCGGCATGACCGTGATCACCACGGTTCCCAACGTGTCGTACCAGGCATACAGCACCAAGGGTGAGCTCCTTATTGTAAACAACCCTTCCGAGCTACCTGATCCAAGCAAAATGGATTACGTGGAAGAGCCTTTTATCAAGGCGAATATCATTACCAAAGCAGAATTCGTAGGACCGGTGATGTCGCTTTGTATCAACAAGCGCGGGATCATCATCAACCAGTCATACCTTACCTCCGACCGTGTCGAGCTCGTATTCGAGATGCCGATGGGCGAGATCGTATTCGATTTCTACGATAAGCTGAAGACCATCTCCAAAGGATATGCCTCCTTCGATTATCACCAGATCGGTTACCGCCAGTCGGACCTTGTAAAGCTGGATATCCGTTTAAATTCGGAGCCGGTAGATGCGCTCTCCTCCCTGATCCACCGCAGCAATGCCTATGATTTCGGGAAGAAGATCTGCGAGAAATTAAAGGAACTGCTGCCACGCCAGCAATTCGAGATCGTGATCCAGGCTTCGATCGGCGCGAAGATCATTGCCCGCGAAACCGTAAAAGCCTTACGGAAAGACGTAACGGCGAAATGCTATGGCGGGGATATTTCCCGGAAGCGTAAGCTCCTGGAAAAGCAGAAAGAGGGTAAGAAACGGATGCGCCAGGTGGGCAGTGTAGAAATCCCGCAGTCGGCATTTATGGCCGTATTAAAATTAGACTAACCTGGTTTCGGGAGATGATCGGGGAGCCAGGGGTGACCCGCAACGATTCCCGGAACCACAACCCCTTATACCATGCAGCTTCTCGACGGTAAGAAAATAGCCACAGAAATTAAAGCCGAGATTTCCGCCGAAGTAGCGGCGATGAAAGCCGCCGGGCACCGGGCGCCACACCTGGTGGCCATACTGGTAGGCAACGACGGCGCCAGCGAAACCTATGTAAACAGCAAGGCGCGCAACTGCGCCGAAGTAGGCTTCGAATCGACGGTGCTCCGTTACGACAACGACATCAGCGAAGCATTCCTGCTGGATAAGATCACCGAGATCAATAACGACCCGGACATTGACGGGCTCATCGTGCAGCTCCCGCTTCCTCCTCATATTTCCGTGACCAAGGTAGTAGAAACCATCGATTACCGTAAGGATGTGGACGGCTTCCACCCCGTGAACATCGGGCGGATGAACAAGAACCTTCCCTGCTATATTTCGGCTACGCCGAACGGCATCATGATGCTGTTGCAGCGCTACCAGATCGAGACGGCCGGTATGCACTGCGTGGTGATCGGACGGAGCAATATTGTGGGCTCCCCGATGAGCATCCTCATGGCCCTGAATGCAGAACCAGGCAATTGTACTGTAACCCTTTGCCACAGCAAGACCCCTGATATCCGCAAGTTCACACGCGATGCCGACATCCTGATCGTTGCCATCGGCAAGAAGAACTTCCTGACAGCAGATATGGTGAAAGAAGGAGCCATTGTGGTCGATGTGGGTATGAACCGGGAAGTATCCGACAAGACCAAAAATGGCTTTAAGCTATACGGCGATGTGGACTTCGATGAAGTATCGAAGAAAGCAGCCTGGATCACCCCTGTTCCGGGTGGCGTGGGACTGATGACCATCGTATCTCTGCTGAAGAATACATTAGCTGCCGCAAAGAAAGAATACTACGGCTAAGCCGGCCAGAATACCTGGAAAGAGATACCCGACCGGTATCTCTTTTTCGTTTAACATGACCTTAGTCATATTTTATCTGCTCCTGTTTATCTCTCTTTGCAGCTGATCCTTACATGCAATGAGTCATACCTTTCATATCCCGGTGCTTGGCCTGGGCTTCTCCATCGATACCCCCTTAAAAGTCGCACGTTACGGCATTACCTCTACCCTTTCTATTGTAGACGACATCCTGGTCGAAGAGATGCGCCTGCACTATGCCACCCTGTCGGGCATAGCCTGTGAGCCGATCAGC
>CALNCF010000205.1 GCA_937875035.1 uncultured Sphingobacteriaceae bacterium
CCCGGTGGGCGGCTTACTGTTTATTACCGGGTGGATATGCATTGTAACAGGTGCATGGAAGGTGAAAGAATGATCAGCCACGAACCGCTCTTTTCTGAAAGAACCACTTTCTTCGTCAACGTGATCCTGCCCCTGGCGATCGGTAAGTCGTACACTTATCGTGTGCCCGAAGAGTTCAGGGAACAGATCGCAATCGGGAAACGTGTGATCGTACAGTTCGGGAAGAACAAAATATACTCAGCGCTGATCGAGGAGATTCATACGGATCCGCCTAAAATTTACGAAGCCAAATACATCCTGAACGTGCTCGATGAGCAGCCGGTGATCCACAGCCAGCACCTGCGTTTCTGGGACTGGATCGCATCGTATTACATGTGCCGTAAAGGAGAAGTGATGCAGGCAGCCCTGCCCTCTGCCCTCAAGCTGAGCAGCGAAACAAGCATCGTGCTGAAGAACGATTATCCTGTAGACAAGGAAGAGCTGAACGACCGGGAATACCTGATCGTGGAAGCCCTGGAGATACACGGTCGGCTGAGCATGAACGATACCTATAGGATCCTGGAGCAGAAAAATGTATACAGTGTGGTACGCAGCCTGCTCGATAAACGGATCGTGTGGGTGGAAGAAGAGATCGAAGACCGTTACAAGCCCCGGCTGGCGAGCTTTGTAATGCTGCACAGCCAGTATAAGGACCGGGCTTTATTACCCGCCCTTTTCGCAGAGCTTGAACGGGCGCCGAAACAGGTGGACCTATTGCAAAAATACATGCAGCTATGTCGTGATGCCGGTGAGATCGAGAAGAAGAAGCTCCTCGATGAATCGGGCATCAGCGCGGCAGTGCTGCAGGCCCTGATCAGGAAAGGGGTATTCGTTTCCTATGAAAAAACGGTCAGCCGCCTGCGCATGGATGATGCCCATATCCCGGATACCTTCGAGCTGAGCGAGGCGCAGCAGCAAGCCTATACAGAGATTCGCGCGCACTTCGCGGAAGAGAAGGTGACGCTGCTGCACGGGGTCACTTCCAGCGGTAAAACGCAAATCTATATCCGGCTGATCGAAAAGGCTATCCAGGAAGGAAAGCAGGTATTATTCCTCTTGCCGGAGATCGCCTTAACCGCCCAGATCATTAACCGGCTGCGTAAATATTTCGGTGCGCTGGTAGGGATCTATCATTCGAAATTCAACGACAACGAACGTGTAGAAGTATGGAACAAAGTGCTCGACGGGTCATACCGGGTGGTGCTGGGTACGCGCTCCGCGCTCTTTCTCCCGTTTACGAACCTGGGACTGGTGATCGTGGATGAGGAACATGAAACTTCTTATAAGCAATACGACCCCGCCCCGCGATACCACGCCCGCGATGCCGCCATTTACCTGGCCGCGCATCACCAGGCTTCCATCCTTTTAGGCTCCGCAACTCCTTCGGTAGAAACTTATTTTCATGCCAGCTCGGGTAAGTATGCCTTAGTAGAGCTGAATGAGCGCTACGGCGGTGTGCTGATGCCGGAGATCGGGATCGCCGACCTCAAATACGAGTCGCAGCATAAAACGATGGAGTCGCATTTCAGCTCCTTCCTGCTTAAAGAAATGACCCGGGCCTTACAGGCAAAGGAACAGGTGATCCTTTTCCAGAACCGCAGGGGCTACGCGCCCATGCTGAGCTGTACCACCTGTGGCTTTACCCCGAAGTGTATTCACTGCGATGTAAGCCTTACCTATCATAAGCTCTCGCATCAATTGCATTGTCATTACTGCGGATACCGGCAGCAGCCCCTAAAGGTTTGCCCGGCCTGCGGAAGCAGCCATTTAGAGATGAAGGGCTTCGGCACAGAGAAGCTGGAAGACGACCTGGCCCTGCTGTTCCCGGAAGCACGCATTGCGCGGATGGACCTGGATTCGACCAAGGCCAAGAACGCTTTCCACCAGTTGCTTGCCGACCTGGAAGACCGTAAGATCGACATCCTGGTGGGCACACAGATGGTTGCCAAGGGATTGGATTTTGAGCATGTTTCGCTGATCGGTATCATCCATGCGGATGCGATGCTGAATTACCCTGATTTCAGGGCTTACGAACGGAGCTTCCAGCTGATGGAGCAGGTGAGCGGACGGGCAGGCAGGCGCTCCAAAACAGGTAAGGTGGTGATCCAGACCTATCAGCCGGAGCACGAGATCATCCGTGCGGTGGTGCAGCATGATTATAAGAAGATGTTCAACCGGGAGATCGCGGAACGCCGGCAGTTTAAATACCCGCCTTTTACACGGATGATCACCCTGGAGATCAAACATAAGAACCCCGAAACCATGCAGAAGGCTTCGGCCTTCCTGGCCGCTGAATTACGCCGGGAGCTGAAAGACCGCGTGCTTGGTCCGGAAGCGCCGCTGGTATCACGTATCCGGAGCTATTATATCCACCAGATCCAGGTCAAGCTGGAACGCAACGGGCTGAACCTTGCGGAGGTGAAGGATTTCCTGAGAAGCAGCATCGAGCTGATGCAATCGGAGAAGGAATTCAGGCAGGCACTGGTCGTTACAGACGTAGACCCTGCTTAGCTTAGCGTTTATTTACCCCTACCCTGTATGACCGTAGCCACGGTGAAGAAGAGTATCTTGAAATCAACTGCCAGGCTCATGTTTTCGATATAGATAATATCATACTTGAGGCGCTCGAGCATTTGCTCTACGTTCTCTGCATACCCGTATTTTACCTGTCCCCAGGAAGTAATTCCCGGGCGTACCTTGTGCAGGTATTTATAGTGTGGCGCATGCTGTATGATCTGGTCGATGAAGTACTGGCGTTCGGGACGAGGGCCT
>CALNCF010000206.1 GCA_937875035.1 uncultured Sphingobacteriaceae bacterium
TGTCGCCACGAGGCGCTCGCAGGAACCGATGGCCAGCGCCCAACCGGGAAGCAAGGCCAGGCAACAGGCGCCCAGCAGTACGGATAGATGTCGTCGTCCAGACATGGCAGGCCTCGTCCACAGAGTCAGAAGGAGCGTTTCAATGCGGCGTGGAGCTTATCAGCTCGCCTCTCCGTCGCGGTTTTCCTTCGCCAACAAAAAACCCGCTCGAAGCGGGTTTCTTGCGTAACGCTCGGTGGATCAGACCAGCTTTTCCAGCTCCGGCACGATCTCGAACAGATCGCCGACGATGCCGTAATCGGCTACCTTGAAGAACGGCGCTTCCGGGTCTTTGTTGATCACCACAATCACCTTGGAAGAGCTGACGCCCGCCAGGTGCTGGATCGCTCCGGAAATACCAATGGCTATGTAGAGGTTCGGAGAAACCGCGATGCCGGTCTGGCCTACGTGTTCTGAATGTGGTCTCCAGCCTGCGTCTGATACCGGCTTGGAGCATGCAGTGGCTGCGCCTAAAAGGTTGGCCAGATCTTCGATCATTCCCCAGTTTTCCGGGCCTTTCAATCCACGGCCTGCTGATACCACCAGCTCTGCATCCGGTAAAGAAATCTTATCGGTTGCGCGTACAATTTCTTTAACGATGGTACGGAAATCGCTGTCAGAAGCCTGTGGCTGGAAATCTTCTACCGGCGCTGCCGATCCGTTCTCTACCACCTTGTATGAGTTCGCATTTACTGTGATCACCTTGATATCGGAAGTAAGCGTCACCGTGGCAAATGCCTTGCCCGAGAAAGCTCCCTTCTTAACGCTTAGTTTCCCGCCATCGATCTGCGGTAATTCCAGCACGCCATCTGCTAAGCCGGCATCCAGCTTCACCGCTACGCGGGGAGCAAGCCCCTTACCGGTAAAGGTGTTTCCAAGGATCACGATTTTGGCGCCGATAGATTTCGCTGTATCTGCAATGATAGAGGCATATGCCTGGTTCACGAAGCTTTTCAGCTGGTCGTTGTTTACATTCAATACCTTGCCTGCGCCGAATTTGCCAAGCTCGGCTAATGCCGCAGCGTCTACCTGTCCGATAGAGATGGCTGTGAGATCTGTGCCCAGCTTGTTGGCTACTTCTTTGGCATAAGAAACTACTTCAAAAGTCGACTTCTTAAACTTCCCTTCTATATTTTCTACGTATACTAAAACGCTCATCTTAAGTTCTTATATAAAAATTATAAATATCTCGATAGTTAAGTAATGGGTGATCAGATCACTTTGGCTTCTGTGTGTAAAGCCTCGATCAGTTTGGCAGGCTCATCCGCAGAGATCATCTTTACATTTCCACGCGGAGCAGGCATCTCGTAATTTCCGTAAACAGCCATCGGCTCTGCGGCTACAGGTTCAACCACCTGTAAGGGTTTGGTACGCGCCGACATGATGCCGCGCATGTTAGGGATTTTCGGTTCGGCAACACCTTCAATAAAAGGAAGCGGAGTGGTGATCACTTCCTTACCACCTTCGATCTCGCGCTCGATGGTAGCGGTTGTGCCGTCTGTGTCTAATTTCTTAATGATGGAAACAGAAGGGATGTCGAGCATTTCGCCCAGCATGGCCGCAACCTGCGCGCCATTGTAATCGATGGACTCACGTCCGCAAAGGATCATGTCGTATGATCCGGCTTTAGCTACTTCGGCGATCTGCTTCGCTACAGAATAAGAATCTTTCGGCGCCGCGTTGATACGGATCGCGTCATCTGCACCGATGGCCAGCGCCTTGCGTACGGTCGGTTCGGTATCGGCCAATCCCACATTGATCACCGTGGTAGTGCCCTTGCCACCTTCGGTCAGCTCGATGGCTCTCGCCAGGGCGATCTCGTCGTATGGATTCAGGATGTACTGTACACCTGCCGTATTGAATTCGCTATTATTGTTCGTAAAAGTTACTTTTGTGGTTGTGTCGGGAACGTTACTGATACAGACTAAAATCTTCATAATTTCATTGTTTTAACGCAAAAATAGACAAATTCCCCTAATATAAAAATGCAATTATGAAGATTTTAGTCTGTATCAGT
>CALNCF010000207.1 GCA_937875035.1 uncultured Sphingobacteriaceae bacterium
TTTCACATTTGCTGAAAGGCCTTGTCCCTGAATTATTTTGTGAAAAGTGTTTAAGCCATGTTGTGATATACTTCGTTCACATCATCGTCCTCGTCCATACGGTCGATCAGCTTTTCAATCTCCGCGCGTTGCTCCTCGGTCACCTCTACAGTGCTTAACGGGAATCGCTGAAGATCAGAGCTGATCACGTGAATGTTTTTCTCTTCCAGTACCTTCTGCATTTTTCCGAAGTCTTCAAAAGCCGTGTATACGATGATCTCGTTTTCATCCACTTCGATCTCTTCCGCGCCGAAATCGATCAGCTCCAGCTCCAGCTCTTCCGGGTCGATGTTCTCACCGTTGATACGGAACACGGCCTTGCGCTCGAACACGAAGCTCAGGGAGCCGGAAGTACCCAGGCTGCCGTTGTACTTGGTGAAATAGCTGCGTACGGCTGCTACGGTACGGTTGATATTATCTGTGGATGTCTCTACGAGGATAGCTACTCCATGAGGCGCATACCCTTCGTAAATGATTTCTTCGTAATCTTTCTCGTCTTTGTTCGATGCCCGTTTGATAGCGGCCTCGATCCGGTCCTTAGGCATGTTCGCACCCTTCGCGTTCTGGATCACCACACGCAGGCGGGAGTTGGTTTCGGGGTTCGGTCCCGCGGCCTTTACGGCCATCACAATATCTTTTCCGATGCGGGTAAAGGTTTTCGCCATCTTACCCCAGCGTTTCATCTTTCTTTCTTTTCTAAATTCGAATGCTCTTCCCATATAATTGTTTTAATGCTTGTCCGCCTTGCAGGGTCTACAGGCCGGTGTTGTGGCGGAACAATTTAATTGCGATTGCCAAAAGTATAATTCCGAATGCTTTTCTTAAAATATTCAGGCCGGTTTTTCCGAATAATTTTTCAAGACGAAGGGTGTTTTTCAGCACGATGTACACAAAGAGCATGTTCAGCATAATGCCTACAATGATGTTTTGCGTGGCATATTCGCTCTTCAGCGACAACAGGGTAGTCATTGTTCCGGCTCCTGCAATGATGGGGAAAGCAAGAGGAACAATGGATACGGAATCAGGGATCTCTTCTTTAAAGAAGTTGACACCGAGTACCATTTCCAACGCGATGAAGAAGATCACGAGGGATCCCGCGATGGCGAAGGAAGAAATATCCAGGCCGATAATGTGCAGCAGCTGCTCTCCGAGGAACAGGAACAGGATCATCAGGACCAATGCTACCAGGGTAGCCTTTTCCGACTGGATATGCCCGGCTTTCTGGCGTAGCTGAATGATCACCGGGATCGCCCCGAGAATATCAATAATGGCAAACA
The DNA here is from genome assembly GCA_937875035.1 of uncultured Sphingobacteriaceae bacterium. Lineage (GTDB taxonomy): Bacteria > Bacteroidota > Bacteroidia > Sphingobacteriales > Sphingobacteriaceae > CALNCF01. Next base: position 1,317 of record CALNCF010000207.1, read on the forward strand.
AGACCATGGATACCGACAGGATCTCTTTAAGGCTGAAGAATTCTAACATACGGCTGGTTGTAAAAATGTAAGCGATGGCCGGGGATGCACATCGCCCGGTCTGGCTAAATATAACAGAAAGTCCGGATATATGCGGAACAGGAGCTGCGGAAATTGCGAAAGGCCCGGAAAAAAGAAAGGTTCCGCGTTGAACGGAACCTTTCTGTAATTGCCTATCGTTGAAATATTATTTCTTATCAGGGTTACGCACCTTGCTGTTGTG
>CALNCF010000208.1 GCA_937875035.1 uncultured Sphingobacteriaceae bacterium
AAAATATTATATCACCAGGAATTGTTCGGGCTGACCCGCTTTTTAATGCACGTAGATGTAGGCGCGCCATCGCACCAGGACCTGATGAAAACGATCGAACTCCTGGGCACTAAAGTAGCCCCGGCTGTGAAGAAAGCGCTGGGTCATAAATAAAAGATATTCAGTAATGAAGATTTAAAAACAGGAAAGCCTCGTATTCGAACCGGGGCTTTTTTATTTTAACAGGTGGAACAGGAGGTCACGGTGTTTCGGAGGAATAGCATTTTAAATGCGAAAAGGCGCAATCTCTTGCGCCTTTTGTGATCCCGCTGGGACTCGAACCCAGGACCCCAACATTAAAAGTGTTATGCTCTACCGGCTGAGCTACGGAATCATTTTCCTTAAAAGGTTTGCAAATATACACCCTTTCAGGCATTCTGCAAGCCCTTCAGGTGCTTTTTTCGAATCTTTTTACTAAAGCTTTTATTTTCAGTCTGTTTGTTATTCTTTTTTATCCTGTAATACTTTCTCCTTGGTATCACGCGCAATGATGGTAGAACGTTTGAAATCGGCCGTATCGCTGAACAGGCAACGGTATGTAAGGTGTGTTTTGGCCAGGTAAGCGCCCGTTGCATCGTGCAGCGCACGCATCTTGGGGTTGAAATCACCTACCCACGAAAGCTCTACCTCCTTATAATGATTCATCGGGATCACCATCTCATGCAGCCGCATAATGAGGGCGGATTCCAGTCCTAACTTCTGGTATTCAGGCTTTACCCCCATAATCACTACCCGCAGGCGATTAATCGTGCCCTTCCATTTATGGTAGGCAAACTTCAGCTTCGACCACAGGTTGATCTTTCCATGCATGTGTTTGATGATCTGGTTCACATCAGGCACTACGATGATAAACGCCGCCGGGTCTTTGTCGACATAGGCAAACCAGATGAAACGTTCATCCATAAAAGGCTTCAGCTTCTCCAGGCTTTCCTTTACAGTGGCATCGGTCATCGGGGTGAAGCTTTCATGGAACTGCCAGGCATCGTTATAAATCTCCTGGAAGTCTTTGGAATATTTTTCGAGATTGCTGGTCTTAAGGTGCTCAAAGCTATATCCTTCTTTTTTCGATACCCAGTCGGCGATCTTCGCGAAACGTTCCGGGAAAGGCTTGGTAATGTCGAGGTGATTGGATACCTGTTCGAAATAGGTTTTAAATCCATAGGCTTCGAACATCTCCTGGTAATAAGGCGGGTTATAGTTCATGCCGATTGCCGGGTGTGTAAAGCCCATGACGAGCAATCCCCAGAAATTATCGTTCTCCCCAAAGTTGATCGGTCCGTCCATCGCTTCCATGCCCCTGGCCTGGAGCCACTCACGGCAGGTGTCGAACAGGAGGTTGGCTGCCTGGCGGTTGTCGATGCATTCGAAGAAGCCCATCCCGCCGGTTGGCTGGTCGAAGCTTCTTGCTTTTTTATCGTTGATGAAAGCGGCTACACGGCCAATGGTTTTACCGCGCTCGTCTTTCAGGATCCAGCGTGTGCAGGAGCCATGGTTATGAAAGTTGTTCCTGGACGGATCGAAGATCGCTTCGATCTCTACGTCGAGCGGACGTACATATACATCGTTGTTGCGATAGACATGATCTACCACATCTAAAAATTCTTTTCGTGTCTGCTGATCCTTAACCTCGATTATTTGCATCATATCTCCCTGTTTTTATCATGTATTGTGATGCAAAGTATGGAAATTTCAAAAATAATTAATAGTATTCGTTTAAATTTTGAATCACCATAAATATGATAGCAATAGGAGATCAGCTGCCCGCTTTCAGCCTGAAAGGGGTAGACGGGGAATATCACACCAATTTCGATTACGCCGACCGTTACGCGGTGCTGGTGCTGTTTACGAATAATACCTGCGAGGTATCAAAAGCGTATCGTCAGCGGGTGCTTACATTGGAGAAACGTTATGAAGAAGATAACCTGGGCGTGATCCGCGTGAATCCTTCGGGCGCGGAAAATAATGAAGAGTCGTTCGAAGAGATGCAGCGCCTGGCGAAGGAAATCGGCATGGAGCATTTGTATGTGCACGATCCTGAGCAGGAGCTGGCGAAGATGTGCGGCGCTACTGTGCTTCCGGAAGCCTTCCTCTTCAATTCGAAGAGAGAGCTCGTATACCGCGGCGCGATCGACGATTGCTGGGAGAATGAGCACATGGTAACGATGGTGTATCTCGAAGAGGCTATTGAGGCTGCCCTCGATGGCATCGAAGTAGACTATCCGGAAATAGAGGCTTATGGCTGTAAGATCGTCTATAAATAAGGCATTGCAGGTAATGCCGCATAAAAAATCCCCTGGTGTGGGCCAGGGGATTTTTTATAGGTAGGTATGAAAATATGTTTTTAGAAACGATCGTCGTCGTCGTCAAAATCATCTTCGAAGTCTCCGCCGAGATCATCATCAAATTCATCCATCGCAAAATCGAAGTCGTCTTCATCTTCGTCCAGCTTG
>CALNCF010000209.1 GCA_937875035.1 uncultured Sphingobacteriaceae bacterium
GATCATGCGGGCATTTACCTGATGATCGCCGGGACCTATACGCCTACTATTCTACTGCTGTTCAGCGGCTGGCTCATGTGGACCATGATCAGCATTGTGTGGGCTATTGCCGTGTTCGGTGTGATCACCAAGCTGAGCGGCAGATTGAAAAGTCATAGATTATCCCTCTCGCTGTACCTGGCTATGGGTTGGCTGATCGTGCTGGTACTGAAGCAGATGTTCGAGGTGCTTCCCGGCTGGGCTTTGTTCTGGCTCTTCTTCGGAGGGTTCTTTTATACAGCCGGAGCCTATTTCTATTCCCTGGATAAAAAGATAAAGCCGAATATCGGGTACCACGAGATCTGGCATGTGTTTGTGTTTGCCGGAGCCGCCTGTCATTATTACTATACCCTCAACTACCTTATCCTCTAAATAAAAAAGCCGCTTATCGGTGGTAAGCGGCCTTTTACAAGGTGTGTTTTCTTATTGCACTTTCAGGGAAGGATCGATTTCCGCGGCCCAGGCCATAATGCCCCCTTTCAGGTTCATTAAGTTTGTATAACCCAGCTGTTGCTGCAATTGCATAATGGCTGCCGCACTGCGCGCGCCACTTCTGCAATGAACCACTACCGGCTTATCCTTGCTGATCTTCTCAGCCTCGATCAATACGCCCGCCATTGGGATCAGTAGAGCGCCGATATTGCAGGTTTCGTACTCAAAGGGTTCGCGTACATCGATCAACTGGAAATCCTGTTTCTCGTCGATCATCTTTTTAAGCTCCTGAACGGATATTTCTTTAATCATCTTTTCTGAATTTGTTCAAAGGTAGAAATTTCTTCCTCAAACTTCAGCCGCCCCGGGAAGCCGGTTTCGCATTTCCTGAAAAAGATTATCTTGCATCAACTAAACTGAACAGTCCCATGTCACAACCTGAAAGCGGCTTTAAAAGAGAGCTGAGATTATTCGATGCCATTATGATCGTGGCCGGAACCATGATCGGCTCCGGTATCTTCATTGTAAGCGCTGATATAGCCCGCGCGGTGGGCTCTTCGGGTTACCTCCTGCTGATCTGGCTGCTGACCGGATTTATTACCATTGCCGGCGCCGTGAGCTACGGAGAGCTTGCCGGAATGATGCCCAAGGCCGGTGGACAGTATGTATACCTGCGGGAAGCCTACGGCAAGCTGGTGGCTTTTCTTTATGCCTGGACGCTCTTCCTGGTGATCCAGAGCGGGACCATTGCCGCGGTAGCGGTGGCCTTTGCCAAGTACACGGGGGTACTGCTCCCCGGCTTCATCAGCGAAAATATCGTAGCCTTCGAGATCGGAAGCTTTAAGGTTTCCTCGGTACAGGTGCTGGCGATCTCCAGCATCGTGTTCCTTACCTGGATCAATTCACGTGGGATCCGCAACGGTAAGATCATCCAGAATATCTTCGGAAGCACCAAGATCCTGGCGCTCTTCGGGCTTATTATCTTCGGCCTGCTTTTCGGGATCAACGCAGATGTGGCCAGGGCTAACTTCAGCGACATGTGGAATGCAAGCTCGACTACGCTCACATCCGCAGGAACCACGGATATCGTGAACCTTATAGGCTACGGGTTGATCCCCGCGATCGGCATTGCCATGGTAGGCTCGCTGTTCTCGAGCGATGCCTGGAATAATATCACCTTCTCCGGCGACGAGATCGTGAACCCTAAGCGCAACCTGGTATTGAGCATGGTGATCGGTACGTGCCTTGTGACCCTTATTTATATCCTCATCAATATTGTGTACCTGTTGATCCTTCCCTTAAAGGGAGATCCGAACGGGGCCGATGCGATGGCACGGGGTATCCAGTTCGCGAGCAACGACCGGGTAGCTGCGGCAGTAGCCGAAGCCATGGGTGGGGTGAAAGCCACCATCGTGATCGCGGTACTGATCATGATATCTACCTTCGGATGCAACAACGGCTGTATCCTGTCGGGCGCACGGGTGTATTATGCCACGGCGAAAGACGGGCTGTTCTTTCCGCAGATGTCGAAGCTGAACAGGAATGGTGTGCCGGGCGCAGCCCTGGTATTCCAGATGGTATGGGCCAGCTTGCTTTGCCTTTCCGGCTCGTACGGGAACCTGCTCGACTATGTGATCTTCGCGGTGCTGCTGTTCTATATCCTGACCATTATCGGCATCTTTATACTTCGTAAGAAAAGGCCGGATGCGGAGCGTCCGTACAAAGCGTTCGGTTACCCGCTCATCCCTTTGCTATATATTATCCTGGCTTCTGCGGTGTGCATCGTATTGCTTATTTACAAGCCCGATTACAGCCGCCCGGGCTTCCTTATTGTGGGGCTGGGAGTCCCCGTATATTATATTTTCAAGAACAGGTTTAAAGGTGTGAGTAAAGAATAAACTTTTCCACAAGTATTCCTGTCGCGGCAGGATAAAATATCTTCGTGGATGCTTTTACGTTACCTGTTTTTCATCAGCGTTGTATTGATCTCCTGCCAGTCTTCCGAGCGTAATAAAATGCCGGAAGTTTTAGAAGAGCCTGGGGGCGCTTATGATACCCTGGCCTTCCGGAGTAAATCGAAGCAGGTCGATGCGTTCTTCCATAAGCTGCGGAACAATTACCAGTTTAATGGCGCGGTGCTGGTGGCCAAAGGCGGGCGTATCCTTTATAAGAATGCCTTCGGATGGAACGACATCCGCCACCGGAAAGATTCCCTGCGCACCGGCGATGATTTTGAGCTGGCTTCGGTCAGCAAGCAGTTCACCGCTGCGGGTGTGCTGAAACTGGTGCAGGACGGTAAGATCAGCCTGGACGATACGGTGCAGCGTTTCTACCCGGACTTCCCTTATAAGGGCATCACCATCCGTATGCTGCTTACCCATCGCGGAGGCCTGACCAATTACACGTATTTCTGCGACCAGGTATGTGACCGCCGTCAGGTGGTATCCAACCAGGAGATGGTCGCGCTGCTCATACAGCATAAGCCGGCTCCTTATTTCCTGCCCGACCGTCGCCACGATTACAGCAATACCGGTTATGCCCTGCTGGCCGCGATCATCGAAAAGGTAAGCGGCAAGAGCTATAAGCGATACATGGAAGAAGAGATCTTTATACCCGCGGGCATGAAGCATACCTATGTGTATGACGTGAAGCAAACCAATGCCTTTACACATACGACCGGGCATAAAGCCTATGGCGAACGAACATACCCTTCGTACCTCGAAGGGGTGCTGGGCGATAAGGGGATCTACTCCAATGTGGAGGACCTGTTCCGCTGGGACCGGGCCCTGTATTCAGAATATATCCTGGAAAAAACACTGATCGATTCGGCTTTTGTACCCGGCAATAAAGAGCTGAAGAAACCCTTTAACTATGGCTTCGGCTGGCGTACCTATACATTTGATGATGGCAGGAAGCTGGTCTATCACGGAGGCTGGTGGAACGGCTTTAAGAGCTATTTCCTGCGCGACCTTGAGAGCGAGAACACCGTGATCATCCTGGCTAACTGCGAGAACAGGGGCTTTGGTAACCTCGACGAGCTGTTCGATATCCTGTACGACCGCAAGCCCTCCAGCCTGCGGAAATTCTCAGCAAGGATCCACCACTCCCCCGGCTTTTAACTACAGGCTCTTCTCCATCAAATAATCATTCATCCAGTATTGCCCGATCGGGATGTCCTGCTCCTCAACGATGTGGTATCCCATCCTTTCGTAAAAGAATTTCGCGGTGTTCTCCCGGTTTACATTCAGCTGGAGCGTACGGGCTCCGGCTGCCCGGGCAATGTTTTCCACCGCGTGAATAAGCTGCTGTCCGAGTTTCTTACCTTGCTGCTCGGGAAGGATATAGATCTTGTGCAGCTTGTATATGTATGGGGTATCTGCTAAGGCGCCGTAAGAAGCATAGGCCATGGGCGTTTCCTCTTCGAATAAAAGCAGGTAGGTATGACCCAGGAATGTCATTTGCTTATAGATGGATTCAGGGGTATAAATTTCCCCAAACATAAAGGCCACCTGCTCGTAGGGAATGAAAGGCTCGTAGGTGGCGAACCAGGTACGGTAAGCCAGGTCTGTAATAACCGGGATGTCTTCCGGCTCTGCCTTCCGGATGGTATGGAGATTGTTCATCAGGAACTGATTATTAGAATAGCTACACAACTTAAAACCTATAACAATGAAAAAACCTGACACAAAAATGGCGAAAGATTTCAAAAGTATCATCGCCTTCGCTTTGGTAATGTTGGTGCTTGCTTCCTGCAGCTCTATCGAAGGACCCGATTATCAATATGTAAAAGCGCCTAAGAAAGAAGCGGCTCCGCTTCGTTACGCCAATACGAAACAAGTCAATGCCGACCAGCCGATCCAGGCTTCCACGCAACCTGCTCAGGAGCTGAAGGTTTCCACACCTTACGAAGCTGCGGTAACACAGGCCGGCGCGGCTCCTGCTGAAACAAGGACAGCTGCGGCAGCTACTTCGAATAAAAAGATCAACCGCCAGTTCCAGAAGATGGATAAGCAGCTGGAAAAGATCGCTGCCCAGAAGGAAAGCTTCTCCGCGAAAGCCCCGGTCAATAACCCAAGCCTTCTTACCGTGCTCCTGGTTACCCTGCTGGTGCTGATCGTACTTTCGGTAGCGCCCTGGGGATTAGGTTACCTACTTTGGGTATGTTTCGTGGTATTATTGGTCATCCTGCTGCTCTACCTGCTCGGGTCACTGTAAAAACCATCATATATTTTAGCAAAAAGGTCCCGGCTGCATATAGCTCCGGGACCTTTTTTATTCGCTCCTTAACGAAAGCTTACGCAGCTTGGGTGCCAGCCTCGAAGTGATCCCCACTACCAGTATGGTCATGCTCCCGCCAAAAATGACGGAAGGGATGAGTCCTAAAAGCTTGGCGGCAGTACCCGATTCAAAGGCGCCGATCTCATTGGAAGAGCCGATGAAGATACTGTTCACCGAAGAGACCCTGCCCCGCATATGGTCGGGCGTCATCAGCTGTACAATGGTGGTTCGTACCACCACGCTGATATTGTCGAGCGCGCCGCTCATCATCAGGAATAAAAGCGACAGGTATACATTGGTCGAAAGGGCAAAGCCGATAATGCAGAGTCCGAAGCCGGCAATGGCATACATCAGGATCCTGCCGGCATGTTCCTTCACCGGGTTGAAGGCCAATACCACGGCCATGATACAAGCCCCGAAGGCTGGCGCCGACCGCAGGATGCCTAAGCCCTGAGGGCCTACCTTCAGTATCTCATCGGCGAAGAAAGGCAGGAGGGCTACCGCCCCTCCGAAGAACACCGCGAAGAGATCGAGCGTAAGCGCCCCTACCATGATCTGGTTGGAGAATACGAATTTCAACCCGGCTGTTAAGCTGGCGGAAAGCTTTTCCTTGATCTCCGGCCTGATCACCGGTTTAGAGGCGATCAGCATAAAGAAGAGCAGGGCCAGTCCAAAGAAGACTGTATTCATCAGGTAAGCGGTATTGATGCCGTGAAAGCCATAAATAAAGCCGCCCAGCGCCGGGCCCGATACCGCGCCGATCTCCCATACCGTACTGTTCCAGGTAGAAGAATTCGCGTATATGTTTTTAGGTACGAGCTGGCTCATCAGGGCGAACATGGAAGGGCTGATAAAGCCCCGCGCGAGCCCGGTCAGGAAGATGAGCCCGTAAATAGGAATGGCCCCGAAACGCTCTATCAGCACCTCGCTGTTCAGCGAAAAATAGAACAGGAAAGCGGATGACAGGATGAGGGCCGTGACGGCAACACCTAATATTTTCTTGCGGCTGTAATGATCGACCACATAGCCCGCGATGAGTGCGATGAGGATATAAGGGATCGCCTCGGTGAGCCCGATGAGCCCGAGCGACCAGGGGTCCTTGGTAAGCTCGTAGATCTGCCAGCCCACGCAAACAGCCTGGAAGTTAACGGCAATGGTAATGAACAGGCGCGCGAGAATATAAAACCGGAATTCTCTATACCGCAGGGCTGCGAAGGGGTCGTGTTTTTCTGGATTCACTAATCTAATTTTTCGGACACTAAAATATAAGGGCCATCGCTGCGGATCGTGATGAGGCCATCCTGCGCTACGGTGTAATCAATTTTTTCTGCGGAGACATGTGTGGCCTGTAAGGGAGGATCGATCCGGGCTTCCCCCGAAAGGCTGAATTCCTGCCCTTTCATCATCCACTTTTTAAACAGCTCCTTCACCGGGTATATCTTATGGTTCTGATCGAAGAAGATCATATTGATCTGCCCGGCATAGGCTAACAAGGTTTGTATTTCCTCCGGCTTCAGGCCCAGTATGTTCAGGGCATCGTGCTGTTTCCCGGTGATGTATCGCATGGCCTGTTCCAGCGCCTGCTCCGGGTCCAGGCGGACGAATTCGCAGGGTAGTCCGCGGGTAAGGATCGCCAGCTCTTCTTCCAGGAATTTTTCATGGAAGATCACATCGATGCGTCCTTCCAGCGACGACAGGTAGGCAAGCGCACGTTCGTGGCACATGATCACCGGGCTCCATTCGAAGAGCTGCCCCATGAGCTCCTCCGAAAGGGAATGCTCATCCCAGATGAGTATGGAGGGTTCCTGCTTGTCTCTTACAAAATGGTGCGACGACATTAAAGTAGTTTTTTATAAAAGCTGCGGTAGGCTGCCGCGGGATTTTCGGCCTTGTTGATGGCAGAGGATACGGCAACGCCATGTACGCCGGTGGCCAGGATAGCTTCCACATCTTCTTCCCGTACACCCCCCGCAACGATCAGCGGAATGTCGAGATCGCCCAGGATCGCCTGCGCCGACTCTACCAGCTTTTCGATACCCGCAATGCCAATGGGTTCGGTGCTCAGGGCCTTGGTCGTGGTGTGCTTAAAGGGACCGATGCTGATATAATCAGCGCCGTTCTCGGCGAAGTAACGGATGTCGTCGAGGTGCAACGCGGATCCCCCGATGATCTTTTCATCACCAAGAAGCCTGCGTGCCTCTGCCGGGTGCATATCGCCTCTGCCGAGGTGTACCCCCTGCACATCTGCGGCGGCCAGGGCTACATATACATTGTCATTCAGGATGAGGGTAGCGCCCCAGTCATCGCAGATCGCGGCCGCATGGTTGGCCAGCCTGATCCATTCGGTATCTTCTACCGGCATGATCCGGAGCTGGATCCATTTGGCGCCGTTCTCGCAAGCCATCTGTACCTGCTCCATCACGCTGAAATCATCCAGGCGATCCTGGGTCAGGTAGTGAAAACGCGATATGTATTTCTTCAGCTTCATTATTCCATTGGGTTCATGCCCATGCCAGCCCATTCCTCTTTCGAAGGACCGTATACACCCGGAACCTGAAGGCCAGCCTGGCGCATTAAGATCGTGAGCTGTCCGCGGTGGTGCGACTGGTGACGGACCAGTACGGACAGTACCGTGCCCTTCGCCCAGTCCTCGCCGTACATGTTCACCATATCGGTAAGCTGTACATCGCTCCAGTGAACGGTGAGCTCTTTTACGATCGAAGCGGATGAACGGGTATAGGTATCAATAATAGCGGCTATGCTGGCCGGGTGCTGGTCATCTGCTACACCTTCAATGTTAAGTCCTGCATGCCCGGGCATCTCCTTCAGGGTTTCCGTAATATGCCAGCACAGGCGGGCCATGCTACGCACATCATCATAGGATTTGAGTGAAAGACTTTCGTCGTTGATATGCTCAAATACCTTAAGTGTCATAGCTGATTCGTATTCCCAGTCCGTCAGGAAATCTTGCAGGGTTCTGTACATACTATTTTTTGCTTTAGAATGATATTGGTATACAAATCTAATAAAGTGAAGATGAATATTTCCTTTCCCTGGTGTTAAACCTGCGAAAAAGGTTTCCACAAAGAGCAGGTATTGGCGCGAATGCAGATTGTATGGTCAAAACGGGTATACTACCAATATTTTTTTCTGTCTTCAATGCTCTGTTTTCTGGGTTATTCACACAGAGTGTACGCTACCCTAAGAATCGGGTCCAAACTAAAATAGAGTTTTTGGTTTAAACATTCGTCAATAATACTTCTTTCGGAGTTCGATAACTTAAGGCTTTATGAGGCCTAAGTTCATTGTAGGGAAATTTTTTAGGAGGCGAGTGTTTTTTGGGGTGTCGCACAACGCCCCGGGGCTTTACGAAGTTGGCGGTAACGTTTAATTCTTATGCAAGATAACAGGTAGAAGATGAATTTCCGCCAATTTTGTAAAACCCTTGTTAGGCGTATTAGAATTATGATAGACCAAAGGTGCTAATTCTTGCAGCTGAAAAGATAATCTTGTCATAAGATGAGAATAGCGGTTGCAAAGGGATTACATTCCTAACAAATAGATTAGCAAATTTATTAAAGTCAAATAGTCTCTTCGGGTCAATTAAAATAGAAAGTAGTTCATAGCCGTCTTTTAATATTTCTTCTTTCTTTTCTTCTTTTATTAGTTCCCAAAAGTTATCCCTAACAGAAGCAAATAATAACTCATCTGATACACTTGCTCTATTAATTGCAATATTTGTGCTAAACTCTACACCAGTTTGCCTGCCTAAAAATACATCACTGCCGTTGGGTCTATATATTGATGCTATTAAGAAATTCGAAATACAATCAAATATTTGTTCGTTTGAATAAGGTAATCTTCTCAAACCATTCCACAATAGATTCACTATTTCACTCGATTCGATTTGAGGGCTAGTTTCATCGTCAAGCAATTCTTTGTCTTCATCATTCATTGTTAAAATGTTGCCATCTTCATCTTTTATTTCCCAATTTATTGGATAAGAGCGAATGTTAGTTGATAGAGTTTCTATTTTGTGTAATTCTTTGTATAAGTGCTCTTTTTGTTTTGAAGCAGTTAATGAAATTCCTAGTTGAAAAGAAAAGTTGATTTTGTGGTTAGTATCATCAATTTTTTCACTGGGTTCGAATTCCCAGTTTTTCAGATTTTCTGGACTCCAGCTCTCATGAGCTTCTGGAAATTTGTTTTCTATAAAAACACTTTCGTCTCCCCTAAAACCTTGACCAAAGGTCATTCTCTTCATACCCAACACATCTTCAAGATGTCGCATTCCTTTTTCTCTACTGTCATTTTCAAAAAATTCATCAATGAGAATTTCTAAATGACTTTTATTTTTAGGATAAATATAATGTTCATCAATTAATCCAAATTCTTTATCTGTGTGTGTAAAATGAATGTATTTAAAGAAAGAGAACATTTCTAAAAGGTCTGGAGCTGCTCTTGTTTCCAAGAAAACACCTTCTTGCGTTTGCAGCCTCCATAAGTTATTAACGTCAAGCTCTATAATTCTTGTAAGATCTACTCCTTTGTCGTGTTTGAATCTTACATTTATATCTTTCCAAGATTTTTCAAAAACACTTTGGTTCAGACAAATAATTACTCCCGTATCCTCAGATTTTTCATTCTTTAAAATGTTGTGTGTTGCAAAGAAACCCGCGACTTTAGGATTATGAGTAAAATCAATAAATGTTGTTCCTATGCCATAATGTTGTGCAATTGCAGTTATTTTATCATAATTGCCATTTACTGATTGAAGTTCTTTAACAGAATCAACCCAATTAGCGAATTTATTTAACCTCTTAATTTCTTCTTCTTGGTCAATATTAGGCCTTGATATACTTGGTATAAGTGGCCAGGCTTTAGTTTGTCCTCTAAATAAATTATAAGATTTTTTTTCTTTTAGTAGTTCTGCGATTTGGATAGCTTCGTAAACATCGGAAGCATAAAGTTCGACATCATCTAAATTTCTTTTTATTCCCATAAAACGATTTTCTATATCATGATTAAATCAATAAGTTATAACTTGTTTTTCTTTTTTGGAATCGGCTTCTGCCATTTATCTTTATAAGTTGGCTTAACATTGTAATAAGTTGACTCTTGTACTTTTGCTGTAAAGAAATTAATAAACAAAACTACGAAGACTAGAAACAATATTATTTGAGAGATAACAAGATACTGGCCGAAAGAATTAATTGGGGTTATGTCGCCATATCCAACTGGTGCTATTTAAAATATAAAAGTACTGAAAAACAGAGCTATATAATTGTGTAATAGTTGTTATTGCGCAATGCTTATCGCAGGAAATGAATTTATTATTTCAACTTAAGCCGGTCTGACGGACTTTGGATATTACTTGTATATCGCTTGCTTACATGCGTATATCTAACCCTTGTCGAAAGGTTGTTATGTCCCAATAAATCCTGAATGATCCGGATATCGGTACCCGCTTCCAATAAATGGGTTGCATAGCTATGGCGTAATGTAGGTACTCCAGCTTTCCGTTTAGCTTTCTGGAGAATCACTTGTATACTTCTTTTATTGTAACATTCACCCCCGACTCCCTCGAATAAATAATTTTGTGGCTTGTATATACGATAATAATCCCGCAATATGTCGAGCGCCTGTACCGATAATGGTACTATTCTGTCTTTCTTCCCTTTTGCTCAGCTGACTTCCTGAAAAACAAAAACACCCTTCCATGTTACCGGGAGGGTGTTTCAAAGGCTTAAAAGGAGTGCCCCTTCTTAACGGAGTGTCCATGTATTCACCAGCTCGCTGGTTGGGAATATCCAGCGTGACTCTACCGAGCTCAGCCGGCTGCCGTCATACGTGTAGGTATTCTTCTGATGGCTGCCATTCGCTAAGAATTCGATCTGTGTGATATTGTTCGGGGTAAGCGTGAACAGCAGATCCTGGTTCACCCAGCTGAAGGGCTGGCGGTGCGACAGCGACGCGATCGTCACTACCCGCAGGTCGTTGTTTTCGTACGCGGCGTTTGGCCTATCATCGTATTGAAGCACCATGGTGGCATTGCCCCGCACCATTGTGTCGACATTCCCTGCGCTGTTGTAGTGCAGTTGGGTAATAGCGATCGTCTGGAGGAAATGACCATTCGTATCGGTACGGTACTGGTTGACCTGTTCAACCCTGCCGCCGGCGTTATACTCAAGCTCATAGTTCATCCAGTTGGCAGCGCCTGTTACTTTGCGCACTACCTTATAAAGCCTGTTATTCTGGTAGCTGATCTCACAGGCCTCTTTTGTCCCGTTGCTGGTCCAGGCAATGCGCGATACCCGCGAGCCTGTATACTGTATGCCGGTAATATCGGCAACGGTATCATTCTGGGAGCCATTGAGGTTTTCCCATACCATATCGCCAACGAAAAGGAGTTTGGCTTCAGAGT
>CALNCF010000210.1 GCA_937875035.1 uncultured Sphingobacteriaceae bacterium
GCCGGCATCTTCCAGCATCTGCACACGCAGATTGGCGATCGGGTCGCGGTTGGATTTCATTTCCTCGACTTCTTCCTTCGTGCGGTATTTCGCAGGGTCGGACATCGAGTGGCCTTTGAAACGATAGGTACGGATCTCCAGGAAGGTAGGCCCTTCGCCTTTACGGGCGCGGTCTACCGCTTTATCCATGGCTTCGTGAACTGCTTCACAGCTCATCCCGTCGACAGGTGCCGAAGGCATATCGAAGCCTAAGCCGATCTTGTAGATGTCGGTCATATTGGTGGTACGCTGAACCGAGGTTCCCATCGCGTAGCCGTTGTTTTCACAAATAAAGATCACCGGTAATTTCCACAGCATAGCCATGTTAAAGGTTTCGTTCAATGCACCCTGGCGCACGGCGCCATCGCCCATATAGCAAACGCATACATTGTCGGTTCCTTTGTATTGCTCTGCAAATGCGATACCTGCACCCAGCGGCATTTGCCCGCCAACGATACCGTGTCCGCCGTAAAAATTGTGCTCAGCAGAGAACATGTGCATGGAACCACCTTTGCCTTTGGAGCAGCCGGTTACTTTTCCATACAGTTCGGCCATTACCGCATTTGCTGTAACACCCTTCGCCAACGCGTGCGCGTGGTCGCGGTAAGCGGTAATCATGCCGTCTTCCTTACGCAGAACAGACATGGCACCCGCTACAACAGCTTCCTGCCCGATATACAAGTTACAAAATCCGCGTATTTTTTGCTGGCCGTATAATTGTCCGGCACGTTCCTCGAACTTACGCATCAACTGCATGGATTCGTACCAGTTCAAATAAGTTTCTTTCGTAATTTTTATAGCCATGAGTCTTTCTTAATGTAGCCTTAGGAGGACAAATCTATTAATAAAAAGGAGAAAATTAAATTTTGCCGCATACTCCTGCATACACCAATCGGCAGGTTTTCTACGTTAACTGTGTTTCAAAGATTAATTTTATTTTTGAAGCTTCTTATTTTGTCCGCAGGGGTTGGAAAAGAGGGTATGAGCGGGGCACTGACAGCATGGGGTGAAACGGGGAGTGTGGTTTTTAAGACGCTGTTTGTCAGTAAAATATATTTTAACAGGAATTAACAATGAAAAGGATATTGATAGCAGGGCTGCTGTGTGGGTGTACGGCCTTTTCGGTTTCGGCGCAGTCGCCGGCGAAGAAAAAGCCGGGTACCTTGCCTGAAAAAGCAACTGCGCATATAGAAAATGTCGTCAAAGACGGGGAAACCTTCGACCCGGATACGCTCCGGTATGCGTTCCATGCGCAGAAAGTAGGGATTCGCCTCGATACATCCTCTAATTTAAAGCTATACTACAGTGTATACGAATGGCTCGGCACACCTTACCGTTTCGGAGGCAGCGGCAAGCGGGGCATCGATTGCTCGGGCTTTACGGGGGTGATCTACCAGGATGTGTACAAGATGGACCTGGCCCGCGATTCACGGAGCATGTTCAAGAATGTGGCCCCGATCCCGAAATCGGAGCTGAAAGAGGGCGACCTGGTCTTCTTCCGGATCTCGAAAGGGCGGATCTCGCATGTGGGGGTTTATCTCGGGGATAATAAGTTTGTACATGCCTCCACCACCCGGGGGGTGATCATCAGCAATCTCAACGAAGATTATTACCGGCGCTATTATTATAAAGGCGGAAGGGTGAAGAAAGCAGGAGAGGAGCTCTCCGGCGAAACGATCGACCCGGAAGAATAACCGGAAAACGAAAAGCCTGTGGATTCCACAGGCTTTTCTTATTATAGAAAGAAAAAATGATTATTTCACATTGAACGCGAATACATATTTCGAGTTCGGGTTCTGAGGGTAGATGCCCTCTACTTTCAGCATTCCGTTACGGTTGTTGCGGATCGCGTTTTCGATGTCTTCCGGGGAATCGATGGCTTTGTCGTCCATCTTGGTAATAATGAATCCCTGGCGGATACCTACTGAGCTTAATTTACCGTTGCTCAGTCCGCTTACCTTTACACCGCTTTCGATGCGGTAGTTCTTCTTTTCTGCAGATGTCAGGTCGGAGAAATTCGCGCCCAGCAGGGAGGAGGTATTGATCTCTTCTTTCTTCGCCAGCTCGGTGCTGCCACCCTCACCGCGTAATACCAGGGCCAGGCTGCGCTCTTTGTTCTCTCTCACTAAAGACACATCCACCTTGTCGCCCGGACGGTGACGGCCGATCTGTTCCTGCAGCTGGCTTACACTGTTCACCTCCACACCCTCGATACGGGTAATAACATCGCCTTGCTTAAGGCCTGCCGCCTGTGCCGCGCCGCCATCAGTAATGCCGGCCACATACACACCTTTGGTAGATTTCAGCCCTTTTTCATCGGCGAACTGCGAATTGATATCAGAGATCTGTACCCCGATAAAGGCACGTTGTACCTTGCCATACTGTAAGAGGTCGTCCATTACTTTTTTGGCGAGGTTTACCGGAACTGCGAAAGAGTAGCCTGCGTATGAACCGGTTTGCGAAGCGATGGCGGTGTTGATGCCGACCAGCTCGCCGCGTGTATTGACCAGTGCTCCGCCGGAGTTGCCCGGGTTCACGGCTGCGTCTGTCTGGATGAATGACTCGATGGATGGGGTCTGCCCGTTGTTTTCAAGGATATTGATGTTCCTTGCTTTCGCCGAAACGATTCCCGCTGTTACAGTAGAGGTCAGGTTAAAAGGGTTACCTACGGCAAGCACCCACTCACCGATCTTGAGATCGTCGGAATTACCATATACCATGTAAGGAAGCTCGGTCGCTTCGATCTTCAGCAGGGCAAGATCCGTGTTCGGGTCGGTGCCGATGATCTTTCCTTTATAGGAACGCTTGTCGTTCAGGATCACTTCGATCTTGTCGGCGCCGTTCACTACGTGGTTATTGGTTACGATGTAACCATCCTGGGAGATGATCACCCCGGATCCTGAAGACATGGATGGTCCGCGTTGTCCGAAAGGGAAACCAGGTCCGCGGTCGCCGAAGAAATCGCGGAAGGGATCAAAATAAGATGCCTGCGGCGATTCGCTCATCGTTACCTTGATGTGCACCACGGCAGGAACCGTTTTAGCGGCGGCCACCGTAAAGTCGAGCGGGCCGTCGGCAGGTTCCGCGTAATTCGCGAGGCTTGTAAAATGTACTTTTTGTTTTTCTTCAAAGGTGCGGGGCTCCTTGCTTTCCAATAACTTATAGGCACCTACCGCAACGAGGCCACCCATGGTGGCAATGGTTAATGCATAAATCAGTTTGTTTCTCATTTGTTTAAAATTTTAATGGATGATGGAATGATCAACTAAACGTTTCAGTAAATCGGGTTTCAAATCCAGTGCCATGCAAACGTTAAATTAACAACAATAAATACATTAGTTTTGTAAAAACTGTTTTACAGCAGGCACGTTCAACATACATCACATGAAACATCACTTCTATAAATACCAGGGCGCCGGAAACGATTTTGTCATCTTCGATAACCGTACGAACGCGCTAAAACGGCTTGATGATCAGTTGTATAACCGTATTTGCGACCGAAAGTTTGGAGTAGGAGCCGATGGACTGATGCTCTTGCAGGATCACCCGGAGCATGATTTTGAGATGGTGTACTTCAATGCCGACGGAAGCGAAAGCACCATGTGCGGGAACGGCGGGCGTTGCCTGGTGGCCTTTGCCAAAAGGCTGGACCTGATCGGTACCGAGACAAAATTTCTTGCTGCTGACGGATTGCATTATGCCAAAATTTCAGGAGAGACCATTCATCTGCAGATGATCGATGTACCTTCCTTTCATCGCGTGAGGATGGATTATGTACTGCATACCGGTTCCCCGCATTATATCCGTTTTGTACAGGATGCGGCAGCGCTGGATGTGTACGAAGAGGGCCGGGCGATCCGCTATTCCGGGTTATATAAGGAGGAAGGGATCAACGTGAACTTTGTGGAGGATGCCGGAGATCATCTTTTTGTACGTACTTACGAGCGTGGTGTGGAAGATGAAACGCTTTCCTGCGGCACAGGGGTAACGGCATCGGCGATCGCTTATGCGATCGAAAAGGGACTGTATGGCGAACAGGAAATAGCGATCCGGACCAGGGGCGGAGCCTTAAGGGTTTCGTTCAACAGGGAAGAAGACCGTTTTACAGAGGTATTCCTGGTCGGGCCGGCGGAATATGTGTTCGAGGGCGAGATCGCTTTTTAGATCAAAAAAAGCCCGTTTATATGATTTTGGGGTTCAATGTGTTGCGGAATTAATTTTGATTCTACAGGTTATTGATTACCTTTAGATTTTTTCTGATACTACCTTTTGCAAATTTTGTTTGTATAACAACGTGTTAAGGGTAGATAGCAAAAAGCCGTGCAGGCTCGTATATTCATTAGGTCAGCATCCCTACCTGGGGTATGTGATCGAGCCGCATATTGTGCAGCTGAACGCGCAGGGCAAGTATACCATGACCCATCAGAAGCTGTACTCCCAGACAGCAAAAGAATTCGACGAATTTCTCAGCCAGAAAGATTACAAGATCATCAAGCTGCTGGATCAGACCGACCAGGAGTATATCATTAAAAAATATCATAAGGAAGCCATCCGTCCGTCCTTATACTTTCCGAAGTTTTATAATGAGAAGCTGCATGAAGTGATCCGTCCCATCATCGAAAAGAAGCTGGTAGATGTGATCCGGCAGATCGGCGACAGTCCCTTTTATGAAATGGGAAAAGAGGGCGACCCGGTATGGAAGAAGATCAATATCGCGACAGAACCCGCGTCAGTGCTTTTTCATTTCCGCCGGAGCAGCGATGGTACCCGCTATTTCCCTACGATCAAATTCAAAGGGCAGCGCATCGAATTTATGTTCAAGGACGCGGAGGTGATCTGTAATCACCCGGCGTATATGCTGCTGGGCAAGGACCTGCTGTATTTCGAAGGAGATATCGAAGGAAAGAAGCTGCAACCCTTTCTGAACAAACGGTACATCGATATTCCGAAGAGCTCGGAGCCTGCCTATTTCAAAAAATTTATCGCGCCGCTTATCGAGAAGCATAATGTGTACGCGGAGGGTTTCGATATTATTACCGAACAGTTCGAAGCGAAGCCGGTGCTGAAGATGGCGTATACCTGGAACAACGCGGCGCAGCTGATCCTTTCTTTCCAGTACGGCAAATATATCTTCCCATACCAGTCGGGCACCAAGGTGTCGGTCAGCCTGGAGGCGAAGAACGACGAGTATGTGTTTCACCGCGTGAAGCGCTCGCTGAGCTGGGAAGCCACGAAGATTGCGGTACTGGCAGGGTTGGGGCTGGAAGCCGTGGAAGGCTCGGGCTTTGTTATTAAAGAGGAAGTACTGGCCGGGGCTGAAGAACCTGCGGATGTGCAGGACCCGATGTACGCGCTGCTCGAATGGGTGAACGAGCATCATGCCGAGCTGATCGACGCAGGCTTTACCATCCAGCAGGACGACAAGGGTAAAAAATATTTTGTGGGCACGAGCAAGATCGACCTGCAGATCAGGGAGTCGAACGACTGGTTCGATATTTATGCCACGGTGTATTTCGGCGAATTCGAAGTACCCTTTATACAGCTTAAAGAATATATACTGAGCGGCAGGAAAGAGTTTGGGCTTCCGAACGGCGAAATTGCCGTGATCCCTGAAAAATGGTTCACTCAATACCATAACCTGCTGAGCTTTGCTGATGGCAGCAAGCATCTGAAATTGCGCAAGCATCATATCGGCATTGTGCAGGAATATGCGGATTCGAACCTGGCGGTGCTCACCATGGACCGCAAGCTGAACAATCTTTTGCAGTTTGATAAGATCGATGAAGTGGAGATGCCGGCACGTTTCCGCGGAGAGCTGCGCCCCTACCAGAAAGCAGGCTACGACTGGTTTCATTTTTTAAGAAAATGGAATTTCGGTGGATGCCTGGCTGATGATATGGGTCTGGGTAAGACCATACAGACCTTGGCATTGTTGCAGAAGCTGAAAGAAGAGCATTATATCAGCACGCACCAGATCTCGATGTTCGGCGAGCAGCAGTTCAATACGGATGTGACCTTTACATCACAGCCTCTTACTTCGCTGATCGTCATGCCAACCTCACTGATCCATAACTGGCTGAACGAGGCTAAGAAATTTACACCCGACCTGAAGATCCTGGTATATACCGGGACCTTCCGCGACAAGAACGTGGAACAGTTCAGGGGCTACGATGTGGTGCTGACCACCTACGGCATTGTGCGTATGGATACGGAGCTGCTCAAGACCTATAGCTTTCATTACATCATCCTGGACGAAAGCCAGATCATCAAGAACCCATCATCGAAAATATCAAGGTCGGTTCGGATGCTGAAATCGAAATACAGGCTGGTGCTGAGTGGTACGCCCGTAGAAAATTCAGTGGTCGATCTCTGGTCGCAGATGTCGTTTGTGAACCCGGGATTATTGGGTAATCACAGCTTCTTTGTGAATGAGTTCGCGGTACCGATCGACAAGAAGCAGGACGTAGAAAAGGCAGAGAAGCTGCAACGTATGATCAAGCCTTTCATTCTTCGCCGAACCAAGCAACAGGTGGCTTCGGAGCTTCCGCCTAAGACCGAGCATCTTTATTATTCGGATATGAGCGTGGAGCAGGATAAGATCTACGAAGAAACGAAATCGTATTACCGGAACGAGATCCTGAAGATGATCACGGAGCAGGGCATGGCGAAGTCGCATATCTACCTCTTGCAGGGTCTGAATAAGTTAAGGCAGATCGCGAATCACCCGCGCATGACCGATGAGGACTTCGAGGGTGAGTCGGGTAAGTTCACCGATATTATTCACACGCTTCAAACTGTCATATCCAAGGGGCATAAGGTATTGCTCTTCTCGCAGTATGTAAAGCACCTGGCGCTTTTCAGGGAATATTTTATGAAGGAGGATATCCGCTTCAGCTACCTCGACGGCGCTACGCGGAACCGGCAGGAAGCGGTGGAGGAATTCCGCAGCAACGAAGAGATCAAGGTATTCCTGATCTCGATCAAGGCCGGGGGTGTGGGGCTTAACCTGACAGAAGCCGATTATGTGTTTATCCTTGATCCCTGGTGGAACCCTGCGGTGGAGCAGCAGGCTATCGACCGTACGCACCGGATCGGGCAGCAGAAGAATGTGTTCATCTATAAGTTCATCACGAAGAATTCGGTGGAAGAAAAGATCCTGGCCTTGCAGCAACGGAAGCAACGGCTTGCCGACAGCCTGGTCACGATCGAGGATTCGTTCATCAAGACGTTGAGTGAAGAGGACATTAAAGCCATTCTCGATTAGGATGAAACGTGTACGAGCCTTTGTAACCGCGATCATCTTTGCCTTGCTTACCACAGCAGGAGCTAAGACCGGGATGCTTTCGCAGGATGTTCCCATCACCCTGCAAACCGTTTTCGTAATGCTGTCGGGGCTGGCTGGCGGCGCCTGGATCGGCTTTACCTCGCAGGTGATCTACCTGCTGCTCGGCCTGTTTTTCCCGGTCTTTGCCGGAAGCGGCTCAGGCATCGGTGTATTCCAGGGAGCGACAGCAGGCTTTCTTTTTTCTTTTCCTTTGGCGGCTTTCTTAACGGGTATCATCGCGCGGTCTTCCGTTTCGCTGAATCGTATCATGGCCGCAGTGTTGCTGGCACAAACCCTGGTTTTCTTCTTCGGTATCCTGGGCATGTGGTATTTTACCGACTGGGGATGGAACGCTTCCATCCGTTACGCGTTCATCGACCTGGCGCTGACAGGCTATGCCAAGGCTATGTTTACGGGCCTGGCCTGGTACACGTATATCATGTACCGGCAGAAAAAAGTTAGAACCTTTTAATCCTTATTTCAGTAAAAGGGTACATCGAGTACTAAACAAACGATGAAACATACCCTTTTCTATCTCACGCTGATATTACTTATCAGCTTTGGATATACCCGTCTTTATGCTGAGGGCACCAAACAGCTCAGGCCCACCTCGGGCAGCTATGGCTATATCCAGATCAACGATGCCGACCGTACCTTTGCTACGTATGCGGCAAGTCCGGAAGAGCGTTTACACATTCATGTAAGCTCTGTAAAAGAGAAGATCTATTTCGGTTTCGGGAAGATCTGGAATACCGAAAACCTGAGCAGCCACAAAGTAGCTACCGATGTGTATTACCGGATCAAGAATGAAAAAGGGATCGTGGTAAGCGGCCCGGCCCTGATCCCGAGCAGCGGACAAGGTTTTATTGATACCTACACCAAGGTGGTGAATGGTCCGACGAAAATAAATCCCGCCGGCTATAATGCCTTAGTCTATACCCCGGTGGATACGGGCGATTTTTATATTGAATTCAACCAGGGAAGCGGATCCGTTTCTTCGGCGCCCAGCGGCAAAAGAAGGGTATTCGAGATGTTTGATATTACCGTGATCGACGAGACGGTTCCGGCCAGCCCGGTAGTGAAGAACGGGAGGGTATGGTCGAAGAACTGGGACATCAATACGAACGCTGCTTCCAATCCTTTTACGGGTACTCTCTTCGTGTATTCGAATGATGGAGTAGTGACCTCGGTGGGCTTTAACGGGATGCAGCCCTATGCCTTTACCATCTCCTGCAACAGTACAGGCTGCGTGAACACGGGTAACCCGGATTCCGACCGCAAATCGAGAGCGGGTAACGCGACCTATCCTTCCTATAAAATATTCCTGAACGATCCCGACCATAAGGTGTACCCATCAGGAGTGATCGGTACCCTGAATACCAGCCTGACCTTAACCGGTTGTGCTCCTCATTATTGTATCAACCTGAACACCGATGCGCCCGGCTTTGTCGATTTCGTGGTCGAGCTGAACGGGATCCCGGGCTACCAGCCCAATTCCCGTGATCTCATCTTCGGGATGGAGGTAAACACGGGTACGACCTGTATCCCTTGGGATGGAAGGGATGGGAAGGGTAACCTCATCGACCAGAACCTGAATTTCGAGATTCAGGCGGAGTATAAATTCGGACTGACCAACCTGCCGATGTTCGATGTGGAGAATTTCAACAACGGATTTAAAGTAGCCTCGGTGCGTCCGCTGGTGATCGTGCCTAAATTATTCTGGGACGACAGCGAGCTTGGGGGTACCACTAATTTAACGGGTTGTACGGCTACAGGAGGCTGCCATCCCTGGCCCTCTTCCAATTTTGGCGACCAGCGTACGATCAATACCTGGTGGTATGTAAACGTGCAACGGGATACGATCTATACCGTGAGCATTCCTAAGCCCAGCCCGGTGATCAATGGTCTCAGCCAGATCTGCGATACCAGCGTACTGCAATCCTATGCGACCAACGAGGTGCCGGGAAACTCGTACGTATGGAGCATTAAACGAGGTACCATTACCGGCTCTGCAACCGGGCACCAGGTATCGGTAAGATCAGCCGCAGGGAGAGATACCCTGATCGTAAAAGAGAGCAACCCGGTGGGTTGCTTTGAGGATACCATCTTTCTTTTTACCTACCCTACTCCCGACCCGGCCATGTCGGGCGATATGAGCGCCTGCGATATAAACACGGTGGATGTATATTCTGTAGACCCTGTTCCGATGAACAGCTACTCCTGGGTGGTTACCGGTGGGGTGATCTTATCAGGTGAAGCGGCTTCTATCATGCAGGTCAAGTGGACCCAGACCGGGAAGCAGACCGTGACCGTGACGGAACGGAACCCGAACAATTGCAGTGATACCGATAGCCGCGAAGTAACCGTGCACCCCAAGCCCAGCACGGGTATTATACAGCATTAACAAATACTGTCAGATCATCCAGAGGCAAAGCAGGGCGATCAAAGCCGGTAATGCCTGGATGTAAAAAATAGAGCGTTGCGCCGTGAGCGCGCCGAAGATCCCGGCTACACTTACACAGCCCAGGAAGAAGCTCGCAGTTTGCTGCGCATAGCTCTCGTCCTGCATCAGCAGCGACCAGATCAGCCCGGCAGCCAGGAAGCCGTTGTACAAGCCCTGGTTGGCAGCCAGCATTTTAGTGGGTTCGAATAAATGATCAGGTAAAGAGCGGAATGTCTTTCGTCCGCGGGTGGTCCATGCGAACATCTCCAGCCATAAGATATAGATGTGTTCGATGGCCACAAAGCCGATGAGGATCTGAGCAAGTAGCGACATAGTAGTATGAGGTTGTTTCTTTAAATATAAGCATTGATCTCATAAAGCAGGCCGGTATATATGAAAACAGACGGCCTCTTTACCGGAAGCCGCTTGTTCTGTAGCTGTAAGGATATTATTTAATACTGATGCCTAACTCGTTCAGCTGTGCGCTGGCAATGCCCGCCGGCGAGTCGATCATCACATCCCTTCCGGAATTATTCTTAGGGAAGGCGATCACGTCACGGATGGAATCCAGCTCAGCGAAGAGTGAGCACCAGCGGTCGAACCCGAAAGCGATACCCCCGTGCGGAGGCGCTCCGTATTCGAAAGCGTCCATCAGGAACCCGAACTGCTGCTGCGCATCCTCCTTGCTGAAGCCGAGGTGTTTGAACATCAGCGCCTGTAATTCCTTGTTATGGATCCGGATCGATCCGCCGCCGATCTCTGTACCATTGATCACCATATCGTATGCATTGGCCCGCACTTCGCCCGGATTGGTATCGAGCAGGGAAATGTCTTCAGGCTTTGGCGATGTGAACGGATGGTGCATGGCATGGTAACGCTGCGATTCTTCATCCCATTCGAGCAATGGAAAATCCAGCACCCACAGAGGAGCGAAAGTGCTCTTGTCGCGCAGCCCCAAACGGTTCCCCATTTCCAGGCGAAGCTCGTTCATCGCTTTGCGTGTTTTATCAGCCTTGCCTGCCAATACCAGGATCAGGTCGCCGGGCTCTGCCTGGAATGCGGCCGCCCATTTTTTCAATTCTTCTTCGTTATAAAATTTATCTACGGATGATTTGATGGTCCCGTCGCTGTTATAACGGCAGTACACCAGTCCGGTGGCGCCGATCTGCGGGCGTTTCACATAATCGGTCAGCTCGTCGAGCTGCTTGCGGGTATATTCTGCGCAGCCCTTCGCGCAGATACCTACCACCAGTTCCGCGTCGTCGAACACTTTGAATTCTTTTCCCTTTACGAAGTCGTTCATTTCGGTAAACTTCATTCCGAAACGGATATCAGGCTTGTCGGAACCATAATATTTCATGGCATCAGCAT
>CALNCF010000211.1 GCA_937875035.1 uncultured Sphingobacteriaceae bacterium
TATTGGGCTGTGGTACGGCAGCGCCCGAAAGAAGAAGCCGGGAACCTGGTGCACTGGCTGGTGAAGAATTCAGAAACGAATGTGACCAGAGCATACGATCACGAGGTGGAGAACGGTCTGCGATCCGAGCTGAACTACCGGCTGATCGCTGAGCTCGACGGCTTTTATTTACTGGAAGTGAACCCGATCACGGGACGTCCGCACCAGATCAGGGTACAGCTCTCCACGATGGGCTGCCCGATCGTAGGCGATAATAAATATGGGTATCCCCGTGGGAACAGGGATAAGAGCATCTGCCTCCATGCGCGCAGGCTGCGCTTTACGCACCCGGTGAAAAAAGAACCGATGGAGCTTTTTGCCGAATTGCCCGATGAGCCCTTCTGGAATAAGTTCAGGAAATTCTGAGGATAAAAAAAGAGCGGTAGTCTGTCAGGTACCGCTCTTTCTCTTTTAATTATAGCCGGATGAAGCTCTTCACCTGGCTGCAGGCATTTGCTTTCAGCCGGATGCTGTAGCTGCCCTTTGGAAGATTGCTGAGGTCGATGGCCTGTTCCTGGAGTGTATGCTCCTGTGATAATACCTTCCTGCCCATCATATCCATGATCTCTACCTGTACAGGAGTTCCTGCCGGCAGGGTATGAGAGCGGATGAACAGCTGCTCGCCTGCGGGGTTCGGGTACACGACCATGTCGTTGGAAACGCGGGTGGCCGTTAAGCCGGTAAGGGCAGCACACTGGCTGCTGTCGATATCGTTTACGCGCACCTCGGCGATGCCGCATTTCAGCACATCCTCGTACAGGAACTGGTTGATCAGCCTGAAGGTGCTGTCGAGCGCACGCATCCCCTCGGTAGTGCCATCGCCAAAGGGCACGTGCCCCGCTCCGCAATAGGTATACATGCGGTTATGAAAGCCCAGGTGGTTCAGGCGTTCGCGGATGCTGCCGCTGCCGCTCACATCCATCAGGGGGATGAGCCCGAAGATCTTGATCGTAGCAGTTCCGTAAGGCACCACATCATCGGCAGTGCCATGCATGCTGAGCACGGGTATGGATGCATCGCCCGAAGTAATCCAGGAGGTATCACCGATCGCACCGCAAAGGTTAATGACCGCCTGCACTTTGGATGAATTTTTAAGGTTGTTTGTCGTGCCTTCCAGTCCCTCGATGCCGGTTCCGTTAGAGGTATACGCGCTGGTGTCGATCTTTGCCGGTACTTCCGAGGACTGATCGAGAAAGGCCAGCTGCAGGGATAGGATCGCTCCCGCGGAGGTGCCACCGTAAATGATCATATTGGTATCTACCCCGTATAAGGCTGCGTTGGCACGCATATAGCGTACCGCTGCCCGCCCGTCCTGCGCGGCTCTCCACACCGTGCGTAAGGCTCCTGTTTCATCATAGGAATCAAAGCCCAGGCGGTAGTTCTGTGATACCGTTATATATCCCCGTTTGGAAAATTCCCTGCAAAAGAAAACCGATTCCATCGATTCCTTGCTGCCGGAAACGAACGAGCCTCCATGAGTGAAGAATACTACCGGGCGCTTCATAAGTGTATCGCCCTTGGGCATATAAATATCCATCAGCAGGTCTTGGGGAGTGGAGGAGCTGGCGGTAGCATTGGCTCCGTATTTTACGTTCATCACTGAATCGTAAGCGCTGAAAACTGTTTTCTGGTAGCGATCGCCGGCAGTGTATTGCGCCTGTGCAAATGCGCAGCACAAACCGCATACCATGGTTAGTAAAAGTTTAGTGTTCATATGGAAGGGATAGGGCTTAAAGTTAAGGAGATAATACGGAAAAGAAAAAGCCTGTATTTTTCAGGTACAGGCTTCTCTTGATATATACGTTCAGGCTGATTAAGCGCTCAGCTTTGCCTTTAAGGCTTCGTCGATCGCTGTCAGGAATTCTTCTGTGTATAGGTAATGCTCGCCGTGACTCACCTTGTTTCCGTGGATACATACGGCAAGGTCCTTGGTCATCTTCCCAGATTCTACCACTTCGATACATACGCGTTCCAGCGTGTTGCAGAAGTTGATCAGCTCCTGGTTGTTGTCGAGCATGCCGCGGAATGCTAATCCCCTGGTCCATGCAAAGATCGAAGCGATCGGGTTGGTAGAGGTTGGCTTACCGGCCTGGTGATCGCGGAAGTGACGGGTCACGGTTCCATGCGCCGCTTCTGCTTCCATGGTCTTTCCGTCTGGCGTCACCAGTACAGAGGTCATAAGTCCTAAT
>CALNCF010000212.1 GCA_937875035.1 uncultured Sphingobacteriaceae bacterium
ACCTGCAATTCGCTTACCTGCTGAATTATACAGGCTATCGCTTCACGACTTCGGATAATGAGCGGTTCCAGCCGGGATACGCTCTTCACCAGGTGATGGCCGGCTACCAGTGGAATTATAAAAAACAAGCCCTGGTCGCCCGTTTCCGTATCGAGAACCTGCTGGGTACTTCTTATGAAACCGTTCCGTTCCGGGCTATGCCGGGGCGTTCATACCTTATCGACTTACAATTAAAAATCAATACCAAATCATTATGAACAAAAAATTTCTTAAAACTATCGCAGTTTTCTTAGCTGCATTGCCGGTTTTTGGACAATCTTTTAATGATGGTGTTTTTATCCTGAACGAAGGGAACTTCGGGATGGCGAATGCGACCGTTGACTATTTCGAGCATTCCACATCTGCACTTACCCTCGACTATTTTACCAAGGTGAACAACCGTCCCCTGGGTGATGTGGTTCAGTCTATGTCCTTTGGAAACAACAAAGGGTACATCGTGCTGAATGGTTCGGGTAAGGTGGAAATAGTGAACGCCACTACATTCAAGTCGGATACCGTGATCGCTAACCAGGCTTCTCCGCGTTATATCACCCTGATCGATTCGAACAAGGCTTATGTGAGCAATTGGGTGAGCGATCATGTGGCAGTTATCGATCTGCATACTTATGCCGTTACCACGACTATCCCGACGGGTGCAGGTCCGGAGCAGATGGTAAAATCGGGCGACAAGGTGTTTGTAGCCAATTCGGGAGGTTACGGATTAGATAATTCGGTAACCGTGATCAACTCCCTGACCGACCAGGTGATTACGACCATCGAGGTGGGGGATGCGCCGGTAGCCATGAAGACCGATGTCAACGGAAAAATATGGGTATTATGCCGTGGTGACTACGGAAGCTGGACAGATCCGAATGATGATACCCAGGGTCAGCTGGTGCGTATCAACCCTTCATCGCTTACCATTGAGCTGCGCCTGCCGATCGGAACGGCGGCTGATCACCCGGACCGCCTGGCGATCTCTGCAGATAAAACAGAACTCTTCTTCCTGAGCTCTTACGGTTTCGGAAAAGGGGTGTACAAATTCAATGTAAACCAAAGCGCATTACCATTGCAGCCATTGGTTACCGGTAATTTCTACGGCATCAGCGTGAACCCGCTGGATGGCTACCTGTATGCGGCCGATCCGCTGGATTACAACCAGAGAGGGTATATGTTCCGCTACAACACCGGCAATGGTGCGAAGGTGGATTCATTCCGTGTGGGTGTGATCCCTAACGGGCTCAACGACTAAATAAAGATCATTAATTGGTTGATAAAGAAAACACCGGGTCGTTTTGGCCCGGTGTTTCTTATTTTCTGACATCCAGGTAGCTCTTCAGGTCCTGGATATACCGCTGGAAAGCATTGATGCCTTCCGGGCTGATCCGGCAAAGGGTGAGGGGCTTCTTTCCTTTGAACGTCTTTTCGACAATGATGTATCCCGCAGACGAAAGCTTGTCGAGCTGCACGCTCAGGTTTCCGGCCGTGCTGCCCGTCTTCTCTTTGATATAGCTGAAATCGGCCTCTTCCAGGCTCACGAGCAGCGATATGATCGCCAGCCGAAGCTGCGAATGCAGCAGGGGATCTAATTCTTTGAACATATTTAACGTGTTAAGCCTCCCGCCCCGATCACCAGCTGGATGGCTGCTCCCGATAAATTGCTGCCCGGTCCGTTGGCCACTTTCGCTTCATTCATTTCCCATCTCGATTTCCCGGGACTGGCTACATACGATGCCTTGGCGCCCACAAAGAATACCTTACGCTGCCCCGGGTACACAAATGCCGATATGCTTGGGTTCAGCACGAAGGTCCGCATGGTAAGCTCGCTGCCCCGTTTAGGGTTGGCGGCTACGGATGCGAAATCCGGCTGGCTGTTCTCATAGACGCGGAGATTCATATTGCTTCCGCCGATCCCCAGCATCGGGAATACCAGGAAATGCCGGGCATTTAATACCACGTATCCGATATGAAAAACGCCCAGT
>CALNCF010000213.1 GCA_937875035.1 uncultured Sphingobacteriaceae bacterium
GATCAGCGTCGGGGGGTAATCAAAAAGATGGAAGCTATTGATTTGCAGGAAGAGATCAGCCGTGCCGATTTCATCATAATCATGAGTACCGAAGCCAACGATCATATCTTCCCCTTCGGCTTCCCCGAAAAAGCCCTGAAAGAGAGCAAGCCCTGAGATCGTGTTCCCGGGTATTTGTTCCGCTTAGGATAAATTCATTACTTTTAATGTTTTAATTTTTAAGATGAAAAGATTAGCCCTTACCCTGGCCCTCACCTTCGCTTGTTTTTCCGGCATGACCCAGTCAAAAATGCTGACCATGCAGGATGCGATCTTCGACCCGAAATTAGCGCCCGAAAACCTGAAGAAGCTTCAGTGGATCGCCGGAACCGATCAATACAGCTGGGTGATCCGCAAGGATGGGAAAGAACTGCTGCTGAGAGCTTCCGTAAGCCGCGCGCAGGCAGATACCCTTCTACGTTCCGATGAGCTGAGCAGCGGCATGAGCGCTTTTTCCGACATCGAATGGATCAGCCCTTCAGAATTTATTTTCATCCGTAATAACGAACGGATCTCCTATAACCTGTTGAGTAAGCTGTTCAAGCCGCTCAACAAATACCCGGAAGAAGGAATGCACCCCGAGGTATCGCCCGACGGTCTGCGTGTGGCTTATACCCTGGAGCAAGACCTCTGGCTGTCGGCAGATGGCAGGCAGCAAAACATCAGCAACGAAAAGAACAAAGACATTTTGTACGGGCAGGCCGCGCACCGCAATGAATTCGGTATCAATAAAGGAATCTTCTGGTCGCCCGACGGGAATAAGATCGCTTTCTACCGCATGGACCAGACCATGGTTACGGAATACCCGCTCATTACCGAAGTAGAATCGGCGCCGGCTGTAGGCAAAAGCATCCGCTATCCCATGGCCGGGCAAAAAAGTCATGAGGTGACATTGGGCATATACGACCTGCAAAGCAACAGCACCATCTACCTCAAAACCGGAGAGCCCCGCGATCAGTACCTCACCAATATCGCCTGGAGTCCCGATAGCAGATCGGTCAATATAGCCGTGGTAAGCCGCGATTATACCACCATGAAGATGAACCGTTACGATGCCGCTACCGGCGCGCTTATCCAGACCCTCTTTACCGAAACCGACAGCAAATATGTAGAGCCTTCCGAACCGATGATCTTCCTGCAGAACGGGAATTTCCTCTGGTTCAGCGAACGCGATGGCTTCCGCCACCTCTATCTCTATAAGAACAACGGGCAATTGATCCGCCAGGTTACAAAAGGCGATTTCGTCATCACCGGTTTTCATGGGCTCGATGCCAAAGAACAGACAGCCTATATAACCAGCACAGCTGCCAGTCCGCTCGAAAGACAAGCGTACGTTGTATCGCTGGCCACAGGAAAGGTCACACGCTTAACGGCTGAAAAAGGAACCCATGTTGTGACC
>CALNCF010000214.1 GCA_937875035.1 uncultured Sphingobacteriaceae bacterium
AGAAGATGGATGGCGAAGAAGTGAAATTGAAAAAGGACTGGGTGCCTATCCAAGAGATCTCGCCTAACCTGGTCCGTGCCGCGATCGCGTCGGAGGACGGGCGTTTTATGGAACACTGGGGTTTCGATATTGAAGCCATTCAAAAAGCATACGAGCATAACAAGCAGAGCAGCCGGACTAAAGGAGGCTCTACTATTTCGCAGCAGGTAGCAAAGAATGTATTCCTGTGGCCATCGCGGTCCTGGGTACGCAAGGGGCTGGAGGTCTGGTTCACCTTCCTGATCGAGGTTTGCTGGAGCAAGGAACGGATCATGGAAGTGTATCTCAACGTGATCGAAATGGGAGATGGGATTTATGGGGCAGAAGCCGCTTCGCAAGCCTATTTTCATAAGCCCGCCCGGCAGCTTACAAAACGGGAAGCGGTACTGATCGCGGCTGTATTGCCGAACCCCCGGAGATGGTCGCCGGCAAACCCGAATGCTTATATCTTAAAGCGGCAGGTGAGGATCACCCGTGCCATGCGCTATGTACCGAAGCCTGATTTCTGGGATTAAGCGACCTGGAAAAAGCCTTTATGCCAGCTTTTCTCCAAAGGCACTTCCCAGTTTCCGTCAAGCTCTTCTTTGGTGGTTACAAGGTTATTGAATACAGTGCTTTGCGCGTGTATAGCGCCGCGCCGGATCAGGTCCTCGAACTGTTCGCGGCTAACCACTTCCACTTTATCATCTTCTTTATAAGCAAACAGCATCCGGTCGAATAGCTTCACCTGGAATTTTTCTTCGATCGCCTGCAGGAAGTGTACGGATTTGTCGATCGAGCAACCGGTAGCATTGGCCTGGCTTTCGTCTACCATCAGCACAATGAAATGCTGGTAACGAATCTCTGCTTTGGCTTTCAGCTGATGGTTGTGAGCTGTCCATTCCGCGCAGAACCTGTCGAGCATAGCCTGCATCTGTGCGGCTTCGTTTTCGGAGAGCGGACGGTCGGCCTGGTAGACCCAAACCCTGGATTGACTGGAAAATGACATGGTACCTGTATATCTGTAAGCCCTTAACGGGGTATAATGCTGTACTAACAATTAAACTTATAAACCGTTTGCGCGTGCTGTTAATTCTGCAATGTCGAGCACCTGTACTTCCGCTTCTTTTTCGAAGTGCTTTACCCCGTCGCGCAGCATGGTCATGCAAAACGGGCAGCCTGCCGCGATGATATTCGGGTTGCTTTGCAGGGCTTCTTCCACGCGTTCTACGTTGATGTCTTTATTGCCTTTTTCAGGCTCCTTGAACATCTGAGCGCCCCCGGCGCCGCAGCATAAGCCGTTCGACTTGCAACGCTTCATCTCTACGAGGTCGGCATCCAGCGTGGCCAGCACTTCGCGCGGGGCTTCGTACACACCATTGGCGCGGCCCAGGTAGCAGGGATCATGATAGGTGATACGCTTGCCCTTGAAGCTTTCGCCTCCTGATGCCTTTAATTTCCCTTCGTTGATCAGGTCCTGGATCAGCTGGGTATGATGGATCACTTCGTAATGTCCGCCGAGATCAGGGTATTCATTTTTAATGGTATTGAAGCAATGTGGGCACCCGGTCACGATCTTCTTCACCTGGTAGGCTTCGAGCAGCTGGATGTTGGCCATGGCCTGCATCTGGAAGAGGAACTCGTTACCTGCACGTTTGGCCGGATCGCCTGTGCAGCTTTCTTCGGTGCCGAGTATGGCGTATTTCATTCCTACGTGATGCAGTATCTTGGCAATGTCGCGGGTGATCTTCTGAGCGCGTTCATCAAAACTGCCTGCGCATCCCACCCAGAATAATATTTCCGGCTGTTCACCCTTAGCCACTAATTCGGCCATTGTTGGCACTTGAAATTCCATAGAGTATGGTTTAAATTTTTCCTGATATTGATGGCCTTTAATTAGCCCAGTTCATACGGTCGGACGGGGAGAATTTCCATGGTGCGCCATTGGTCTCCACATTGGTCTGCATCGCGTTTAAGCTCGCCGGCGCCGCAGATTCTTCCATCACGACATACCTTCTCATATCCATAATGATCGCCAGCGGGTCGATGTTTACCGGGCAAGCCTGCACGCAGGCGTTGCAGGAGGTACATGCCCATAATTCTTCCCGGCTGATATAGTCATCCAATAATGTTTTACCGTCATTATATTCCTTTCCGTGCAGGTCGATGTTCTTGCCCACTTCCGTTACGCGGTCGCGGGTATCCATCATGATCTTGCGCGGCGAGAGCAGCTTCCCGGTGATATTCGCCGGGCATACTGAAGTACAGCGTCCGCATTCGGTGCAGGAGTATGCGTTCATCAGCTGGATCCAGGTCAGGTCGTTCACATCCTTCGCGCCGAACTTGCCCGGGTTCTCTGTTACCGGAGGCGTAAAAGACGGATCGAGCATAGCCTTTACTTCGTTCGTTACCGATTCCATATTGCTGAATTTTCCTTTCGGGTTCAGGTTGGAAAAATACGTATTCGGGAACGCCAGCATGATGTGTAAATGCTTTGAATAAGGAAGGTAGTTCAGGAAGGCCAGGATCCCGATAATATGGAACCACCAGCAGGCCCGTTCGATACCGATCAGCGCGCTTTCAGCATCCGGCAGAAGCCCTGTCAGGTGTGCGCTCACCGGGAACGATCCCGCTGCGAAATAATGGGCTGATCCTGCCATCTGCAGCTTCAGATCGGCGGCATTCATGGTCAGGAAGGCCGTCATCAGCACAATCTCCATGGTA
>CALNCF010000215.1 GCA_937875035.1 uncultured Sphingobacteriaceae bacterium
ATAACAGCCAGATCACCCGCTTTTCATTTGTAGAAGACTTTGAAGATCCGGGAACCCTCTTCCGTTTCTCTGCCAAGAGCACGGTCGATACCCTCGAAAAAGAATACCGCGACGGCTATGTGTTTCATGGTAATTTCTCCGGCCGTTTCCGTATGAATTCTACCAAGGCGCATCTCGAAGCCGAGAGCACTGCCGAGTACGAATTCATAAACAGGGGTACGCCTATTTACCTGGAGATGAATTTCAAGACAGATGTACCGGTCAATATCGGCCTGTACGGAAGGAACGTGTTTACCGACGCGGTAACTGTTCTGCCTAAGATCGCTTTATATCCTACCACCGAGTGGAAGAAGATTTATATTAACCTGACCGAAGACATTGCCCTGGTTACCCAGGCCAAATTCAGGTTATACATGGTCGCGGATCACGATGCCTCTAAAACGGAATCGAACGTGTGGATAGATGATGTTAAGCTGATCTACAGATAATGAATAAAAGAGTACAATCCCTTAAGTATATCATCGCCGATTTTATTTCGGCCCTGTCGGTATGGGTGTGCTTTTTCTCCTTCCGGAAATTGTACATCGAGCCGCAGAAATTCGGGTATACCTTCCCGGTAGAGTTCGACGACAATTTCTATCTCGGTCTCCTCATTATTCCCGTATACTGGATCTGCATCTATGCACTGAGCGGTTCGTACGCCAATATTTATAAGAAGTCGCGCGTGCGCGAGATGGCCCAGACCGCTACACAGACTTTCTTTGGCGTGCTCATCCTTTTCTTCGTCATCGTGCTCGATGATGAGATCGCTACGTACAAGAATTACTACTATTCCTTTGTTACGCTGGGTATGCTCCAGTTCGGCCTTACCTTTATCCTGCGCTTCATTATTACCACCCGTACCAAGCACAAGATCAAGCACCGGATCATCGGTTTCAATACCCTGATCGTAGGCAGCAACGACAAGGCATATAAGCTTTACCGCGATATTGAAAGTGAAAAAGAGTCGGTAGGCTTTAAATTTATCGGCTTTGTGAACGGAATAGAGAACAAGAATCACGCATTGGCCCAACATTTGCCACAGCTGGGTAAATATGAGGAGCTGGCCGACGTGGTAAAAAAATATCAGATAGAAGAAGTCATCATCGCTATAGAGTCTTCCGAGCACGAAGACCTGAAACGGATCATCGAAGAGCTGGAAAATTCCAGGGCCGACGTTAAGATCGTGCCGGATATGTACGATATCATGACGGGCTCGGTTAAGATGAACCACCTGTTCGGTGTGCCGCTCATCCAGATCAAGACCGACCTCATGCCCCCATGGCAGGCCAATGTGAAACGCATCATCGATATCGTGGTTTCCCTGCTGTTCATCATCATCTTTTCACCGGTCTTTCTTCTTACAGCCCTGATGGTGAAGCTCAGCTCCAAGGGGGCTGTATTCTACCGCCAGGTACGTATCGGCTTACATGGTAAGCCCTTCCATATTATCAAATTCCGGTCTATGTACGTAGGCTCAGAAAGCAACGGGCCGCAGCTGGCTTCCGACAACGACAACCGCATTACACCCTTCGGAAGGTTCATGCGCAAAACAAGGCTCGATGAGATCCCTCAATTTTATAAT
>CALNCF010000216.1 GCA_937875035.1 uncultured Sphingobacteriaceae bacterium
GAAAGCTAACTGGTAGTTACCGATCTTGGTCGGAAGGAAACTCACCATCCCGTTGGTGCTGTTGATGTTCACATCCGGAACACCATCCATAATATTATAGTTCACATTATAGCCGTTCGAATAAACAGTTCTGAGATATGGGTAACCCGGCTCACCCGGAAAATCCAGAGGCAGGGTGTTGCTGCATACATAATAATCGCCCGGGGTCGGGTCGATCAGCTGCCAGTCGATATTATAAGGTCTGCCCACGCAGAAAAAGGTCAGCGGGTCTTTATTAAAGGCCGGAGAGTTATGACCGGCAAACTGCGGCAGGGCCACGGCAGGGAACTCCATTACGTACTCAATAGATTGTCCGCCACCGCCAGGTAAATTTACAATATCATAATTGCGTGCATTATCACTGGCATATATATAATATCCTGCGGGGTCAGTACAGGCAGACAGGTTCACCGTCGCTTCATAGGTTCTTTTGCCTACATAAGGAATGAGGCCCGGAGGCGCACAATCTTCTGGCTTATACACCACTTTCACTTCTTGGCCAACCATGGTGAAATTAACAGTAGCGATCTGAGCATAAGGAGCGGATTTTGCGCGGATCTTGAAACCAGTGGTAGGCGATGTAATGGAACTGTTGAAATCTCTGAACCAGCTAAATTTAAATTTGTAGGTCGTGCCACTCACATGCGTCATCGCCATAACTGTGTAGTTGCCAAAAACAACAATGCGGATAAGAGTATTTTTTTAATCATAATTTGAAAAAAAAACAGAAAGACACCGTGATCTTTACAAAAACCGTGCTACTTTTCTATGTGTGTACTTTAATATTACCAATCCCTTGAAAACAGGGTATACTTTCAGTTAAACACGATAACGACCATGCCTAACGCATAATCGCTATCGTACCTTTTACCAGCAGGTTCTTTTTACCTTTACCACTCGCGTTCACGATGTACACGTAAGCACCCGGAGCTACGTATTCTCCTGATTTATCCTTGCCATCCCAGGCAAAGTCCTTATCATTTGTCGTGAACACCTCTATCCCCCACCTGTTAAATAATTTAAATTCGAATTGATCTACGTTCCCTGGTTTTACTTTCAGGAAGTTGATCTCTGTATTCGCTCCTCCCGGGCTAAACGTTTCCGGAACAAGCACTACCGTTCTCGCGTCGTCGCACACATGGATCTTCTTCGTCAGCGAAACAATACAGCCATTCGCGTTTTTCACGCTCAGTGTGATATCATAGTAGAATTCACCGTCAGGGAATACATAGGTCGGATTCGGAAGGTCAGATTGGAATCCGGCAGGACCGCTCCAGATGTACTCATAAGGTCCGGAGTTCCCGATTACCTTGCTGATGAAACGGGTCAGGTTTCCACCACAGTTGAATGAATCAATTTCAAAATCGATATCCGGCTGGTCAAACACTTTTACGATCTTGGAGAAAGATGTCCAGCAGCCCGATTCCTGGTCGTTCATGGTTAAGGTTACCGAGTATTTACCATCACCCGGAGGCAGGGTAAACTTAGGATTGCGGTCGGTGGATGTTAATGTGTTATTTGGAGTTACATTCGGATATTCGTCGATCTCCCATCTCCATGCCGTATCCGTTCCGGATACTACGATCGGGAAGAATTCGGTTTCACCACCGGCACATACCGGCGTTATCCCGATGTCAAACTGCATCGGCATCTTCACTTCGAACGTTTCATTCAATACAGTAGTGCATCCGGTTAGCATATCTGTTACACTCACACTGATAGCCTTTGGTCCTCCTGTACTATAGCTATATATAGGCCTGCGAAGCGTAGAAATATCCGAAGGGTCCGGCCCTAATACCCACAGATATTGGAATGCAGTAGTATCTCTTTTATCGTCGAATAACAGCTCAAAATTAACCGGGGCACCAACACATACTGAGTCAGCCTTTAGTTTAAAAGAGGGAGCAATCTTAAAGGTCTTCTGCTCAGTTGCAGCCACACATCCGCTACTATCCGTAACTGTAGCAACGAGCGTAATAGTACTATATTCAGGCAATCTAGCGATCGGTAAAGAATCATTCTCAAACCATATTATAACATTATTATCATCCTTCCAATAAGTACTTACATGAGGACGCTTTGGAGAAACATACTGATAGTCAAGATGCAATGTGTCCTTATCCGTGAGGCAGACCGCAGGATCTTCCCGGAACCATACCTTCGGCTCACCAATGGCCAGGTTTTTCACAATGGTATTGGAACAACCGTTGGAATCGACAACCGTTAAAGAGATAGGGTACGTACCTATGTTATCAAAGATCCAGCTTGGTGTTTTAATATTCTGAACGAAGTTCCCGTTATCTCCTTCCCAGTAATAGCTCCTGGCTCCCGGTGTGGATCTTACGACCGCTTCGAATTTCACAATCCCCCCGGCACAGGTCGAATCCATTTTGATATCGATATCAGGCAGCGCCCATACCATCACCGAATCTTCATGATCGATACGGCAGCCCTTGCTGTCGAGAACAGATACCGTGAACTTACGTATACCTGGTGTGGTAAATGTAAAGGTACCGTTCGTATTATTGCTGATCGCCATACCATCATCTCCGATCCATCTGTATAATGAATAAGGCAGAATACCGCCTCTTACCGAGTCGATGGTTAAAGTCGTAGGTGTACCAAGGCAAACGGTATCTTTGGAAATAAAGACTTTCAGCTCTTCGTGTGTAATCGTATCGTATGTCGAAAGTGAAATGCAGATATCCAGCGCCGGAGTCTTGGCAAGGGTATCGGCCAGTTCCACCTTATAT
>CALNCF010000217.1 GCA_937875035.1 uncultured Sphingobacteriaceae bacterium
CCCGGGTGATAGATCGAATCGCTGCCCATGTAGATAGACACCTCCGCAGGGTATGAAACAATCTCGTTCGCCTGTAAGATATATTTATCGGCGAAGGTTCTCAAAGCAACGGTATCATTGGCATATACCACAATGGAGGCCTTACGGCTCTCATTACCCGTTCCGAACAGCTTGGAACCGGCCATAGAGAAGCCTCCGGAATAATCCACGTTCTTGAAAAAATCTTTGATCGCGTAATTCTTTTCGTAAGAATCGAATTTCGGGTAGGTCGCTGTTTCGGGCTTGTTGTTTGTTGTCAGGCGGTCTTCCAAACGCCCGAGCAGGGGCGCTTTAAATAATTCTTTGTGATAGAACAGCACCG
The DNA here is from genome assembly GCA_937875035.1 of uncultured Sphingobacteriaceae bacterium. GTDB lineage: Bacteria > Bacteroidota > Bacteroidia > Sphingobacteriales > Sphingobacteriaceae > CALNCF01. The sequence continues at coordinate 362 of CALNCF010000217.1, forward strand.
AATCGGCTGAATAATCCGACTTGCCGCAATCAATGGCATACCTTTTCAGCTCCGCGTACACAGCTGTAGAATCGAGGCCGCCACGTGCCCAGTTCACCGTTCCCTTGTTCCCGATCCATAGTTTTTTCAGCGGGTAATAAACGCCTGATGTACCGTAGATCACCGAACGGTCGCCGCGCGCAGTACACAGCAGGTCGATGGTTCCGGCAACGGTCACCCTGGGTACGGAATCAAATTCGAGCACATAAGAATCTTCGGGGATGATCCACTGCGTGGACTTGGAAAGAAAGAGGTTATTGCCGTTGAAGAAATCGGTGGTGAAGCCCAGGAAATTGGCCGCATCCCTGTTCTTGCGCAGCATGAGCTTATCCATGATGGAGTGCACCGCTATAAAGTTTTCGGGCTTTGCCTTCGACAGCAGGGTAAGGGTGATGAGGTAATCCTTGTACTCTGCTCCCGCCTTCATCTTACGGTCGGCCATCTTATTCGCCGTCGCGATAATAACCTGCTTCTGCTCTTCAGAAAAAGCGCCGCCGTTATATACTTGCTTAAACTCGCTGAGCGCTTTGCGGGTATCATCATCTACCTTGGCATCGCGGAAGTAAGACTCCATATCCGGGATGAATTTCAGGGGATCGTTTGAAAAACCTTTCGGCTGTGCAAACGCCTGCTGAATATTCATGAATACGCCAAAGAACAGGAACAAAAAAACAATTTTTCTCATTATGCTAAATCGAACCGGGCAACCACCCAGTTATTTTTTGAATGATGTGATGTATACTTTAAGCCTACCCGTACCGCTTCTTCCCGGATCGAATCCAGGTCTTCGGTATAAAAGCCGCTGAACAGGATCGTACCTCCCGGGTTCATGGCATTTACATAACCCTGCATATCGCGAAGCAATATATTACGGTTAATATTCGCCAGGATCACGTCGAACTTCTTACCCGCCAGGGAAGACACATCGCCGCAAAGGGCTTCGGCATCTTTCACTTTGTTCAGGCTGAAATTCTCCGCGCAGCTTTCCGCCGCGATCGGGTCGTTGTCGATGGCGAGAATAGATAACGCTCCCATCTGGCTCGCGAGTATAGCCAGGATCCCGGTACCGCAGCCCATATCGAGCAGTGTCTTTCCCTCCAGGTCCATGTCAAGCATCTGCTCAGCCATCTGGAAGGTGGTTTCATGATGCCCGGTGCCAAAGGCCATTTTCGGGTGCATCAGGATCTGGTACGGGTAGGAAGGCTTTTCTTCGTGAAAATCCGCACGGATGTACAGCCGGTCGCCGATCAGCACCGGGGGAAAATTGCTCTCCCATACTTCGTTCCAGTTCTTATAAGGGATCAGGTTGATCTCGTAGCCGAACGTAAATTGTTCCTTATAGGGTTCGAGTCGGGCCTGCAATTCCTGCTCATCAAAAGCAGAGGATGTGATGTACGCGCGAAAGCCCAGCTCATTCGGCTCGAAGGTATCGAAACCTATGTCGGCCAGCTCGGCGGTCAGTATATCGGCTACATAGTCCTCACCATTTACAATGGTAAAGACCAGCTCATAATAGTTTTGGCTCATTTACGGATCGGGTTGAATGCAGTGACAATATTGGTGAAGTCGCGCGACTGGAGAGAGGCTCCCCCGATCAGTCCGCCGTCAATATCCGGCTGCGAAAAAAGTGAGGCTGCATTCTGCGGGTTGCAGCTGCCTCCGTATAATATCGAGGTTTGCGCGGCGATGAGGTCGCCGAAACGGGCGGTAATTTCCTTACGGATAAAGGCATGGATCTCCTGCGCCTGTTCGGGGCTGGCCGTTAACCCGGTACCTATGGCCCAAACCGGCTCATAAGCCAGCACGATCTTCGAAAACTCATCCGGTGATAAGTGACAGAGGCTTTCGTTCAATTGCTTCGTGATCACTTCGAAATGGGATCCGGCGTTGCGCTCTTCCAATGTTTCGCCGATACAGAAGATCGGGATAAGGTCGTGCTTCAGCGCCTGCTGCACCTTCTTGCGGAGCAACTCATGATCTTCGTGAAAATAATTCCGGCGCTCGGAGTGACCGATGATCACGTACGATGCACCTACCGAACGGATCATCGCCGCGGAGATCTCACCCGTATAGGCGCCCGATTCTTCCTGGTGACAATTCTGTGCGGCCGTATAAATCCCCGGCTCCTCTTTGATCAGCTGGGAAACGCTGCTCAGATGAATAAAAGGCGTAGCAAAAATGGCAATGGTATCTGTATTCCGTTCATCACGGATCATATTCACCGCTTCGGAGATCAGCTCCATCCCGCCCTGGTAATCCTTGTTCATCTTCCAGTTCCCGGCAACAATATTCTTTCTGTTCATATGTACACTAAGATCAATATTTACGATAGCTTTCAGTCAATTCATATACCTGGTCGAGGATGGCTTTCTCTGTTTCATCGAACACAAGC
>CALNCF010000218.1 GCA_937875035.1 uncultured Sphingobacteriaceae bacterium
AGAGCTGCCCAGGGTACAGAGCGCGATCACGACCCATACCATGGTCTTCATCTTCGAAGCTTTGTTAATGTATTTGTATTCGGCCAGGTTGGTGACCACGCTTCCCAGTACAGCGATCACCAGCAGCAGGCACACGATCAGGGTCAGCATGCCCAGGAAAAGGTAATTGCTGAAAAGGCTCTCGCCCGTGCTGCCTGTCGTATCCTGCGCCCAGGCGCTGCCTGCCATACAGATGCCTGCAAGGCTCAGCAGGCTGCGTTTATTTATAGGGTTCTTCATACGGTTACTGAATTAGTCGGGTTAGAGGTTTCAGCGCCTTCGAGTGGAAGGCTTTCCATTTCATGGATATATCCCTTATCCGCTTTAAACACCCATACAAAGAGCAGGATAAAGAAGATGAAGAAGATGAAGAAGGAGATCAGGGGATAGATCTCTATCCCGCTGATGGTTTCCGCGTATTGTTTGATGAATTTGAACATGACCGTTTCGTTATTTTACAGGTTCAGCTTTAATGTCGGTTCCGAGGCGTTGCAGGTAGGCGATGATCGCGATGATCTCCCTGTCGCTTACTGCTTCAATACCCTCTTTCTGCAGGTTGAGCGTAATCTCTTCCGCCTGCTTTCTCAGGTCGTCGTTGGCCTGCTCGTCGTAGCCTTCCGGATAAGGTACACCCAGCGTTTGCATAGCCCTGATCTTGGCAGGGGTAGAGGCGTAGTCGATCTTATTCTTGAACAGCCAAGGATATGGCGGCATGATCGATCCCGGCGACATGCTGGTCGGGTCGTACATGTGATTGTAATGCCAGCTGTCAGGATATTTCTTGCCTACACGGTGCAGATCCGGACCGGTACGTTTGGAGCCCCACTGGAAAGGGTGATCGTACACGAACTCACCTGCTTTGGAGTACTCTCCGTAACGCTCGGTTTCCGAACGGAACGGGCGCACCATTTGTGAGTGACAGGTATAGCAGCCTTCTTTTACATACAGGTCACGGCCTTGCAGCTCCAGCGGAGTATAAGGTTTCACGCTGGCTATGGTCGGTACGTTCGATTTGATCAGGAAGGTAGGGATCATCTCCACCAGTCCGCCGATCAGGATCACGATCAGGCTGAAGATCATCAGCTGGGCAGGCTTTCTTTCCAGCCAGCGATGCCAGTGCTCGCCCTTATGTTTCTTATATACTTTTTCAAGCGGCGCAGCTTCGGCATCTTCGTTTGCAACGAGCTTACCGGAGTTCGCGGTCTTGATGAGGTTATAGGTCATCATAATCACCCCTGATAAGTACAGGGCTCCACCCAGCGCGCGCATCTTGTACATCGGCAGGATCTGCGTGACCGTTTCCAGGAAATTCGGATATTTCAGGAAGCCGTCGGCAGTGAATTCTTTCCACATCAGACTTTGTGTGAAGCCTGCCCAGTACAGCGGGATGGCATAGAACAGGATGCCCAGTGTACCCAGCCAGAAATGGATATTGGCCAGGCGTTTGGAATATAGTTTCGTGTTGTATAAGCGTGGGAACAGCCAGTACAGCATACCGAAGGTGAGGAAGCCGTTCCAGCCCAGCGCGCCCACGTGTACGTGTGCAATGATCCAG
>CALNCF010000219.1 GCA_937875035.1 uncultured Sphingobacteriaceae bacterium
GGCGATCGTCCGAAAGCAGAATTCAACACAGGCTTCTCTTATAAGATCGACCGCCCGTACCAGCAGGTGGAGCATGAGCTTTTCAAGGCGAAAGGCTTCATCCGTACAGGCAGTGGCTCCAGGCTGAACCTTGTTTACGCGAGGCAGTATAACCTGCGGAATGAGTTCGACAAGGATAAGCCCCTGAACGACCAGCTTGCCGCCCTGAACCGTCCCGAACTTCATTACGTAATCACCTCGCACCTGCTGGAGATGAACTGGGAGCATACCCTTAACGAGGAGATCTCGGGGATGATCGGAGCCAGCGGAATGTACCAGAAGAATACTTTCCAGGGCCGGCAGTTCATCCCGAACTTCGAGAACTATACAGGTGGGCTGTACTGGATCGAGCGCATGGTGAAGAAGCGTTTCGAATGGGAGCTGGGGCTGAGGTACGATCACAAATTCCTGCAGATCTATAAATATGACAAGGGGAATATTCTTACCCCGACACATACCTTTCAGAATGTTTCCGGGAATTTTGGCGTGGAATATAAGGCGACTGCCGATGTTCACTATCACCTGAATATCGGTACCGCATTTCGTTCGCCGGCGGTCAATGAATTATATGCCAACGGACTTCATCACGGGGCCGCGCAGGTGCTGATCGGGAATGTAAACCTCCGTCCCGAAAATGCTTATGTGGCCATCGCGGGGATTGAAGTTTCGCCGGAGAAAAGGTTAAGCGGCCAGCTCGATGTGTATTATAAAGTGGTAGATGACTATATCTATTTACAGGCGCAGCTGCCGCCCATGCTGACCATCCGTGGCGCTTTCCCGGCCTTTGCATACCGGCAAACGAACGCGGTGTTCTATGGAATGGACGCGGCGCTGAACTACCAGTTTACTGCCAGGCTGAATTCGTTTACCAGGATCAATATGGTGAGGGCTTACGAAACCTCTTCCGGCGGGTATCTTCCGCTGATCCCTTCCGACCGTTTCGAGAATGGACTGAAATGGAAGGGTGAAAAAACAGGACCGTTCCTTCAGCCTGAATTTTCGCTCTCGGCGCTCAACGTATTGAAGCAGACACGCATGAACAGGGCAGAGGATTATAAGGATGCCCCGGACGCGTATATGCTTTTCAATTTCGATGTGAGCACATCCTTCCGCTTCGCCGGGCAGAACTTTGATGCAGGCTTCAGTGTGAACAATATCATGAATACGAAATACAGGGAATATATGGATGCCTTCCGCTACTTCAACGATGAGCCTGGAAGGTCATTTACCCTGAGGTTGAAATATCATATCAATCATTAAAAAATCAAAAAAAATCAAATCAGTATGAAAAAGATCAGTCAGATTACCCTCGTTTTTTTAATTGCAGCAGTCTTTTTTACAGGTTGTAAAAAAGATGATGATTCCGTAGCCAATCCCACGCCTCCCAATGAAGAGGAATTGATCACTACCCTGAAGATCACGTTCGTGGATTCTGCGGATGTGAACGCGGCTCCGAAAGTGTTTTATTACCGCGACCTGGATGGCGATGGCGGTTTGCCGGCAACATCCGACAGCATTAAGCTGGATGCGAACAAAACGTATTATGCTACCCTGCTGCTGCTGAATGAAGCGGTAGCCCCGGTGGATACGATCTCGAACGAGATCCTCGAAGAGGGGGTCGATCATTTATTTATTTATGATGTGCACGATCCGCTGGCGAAGGTGAGCATCACCGACCAGGATGAGAATGGTCTGCCATTAGGATTGCAATCTACCTGGAGAACCGGCACGAGCGGTAAAACGCATGTACACATCATCCTGAAACACCAGCCTGGTGTGAAAGATGGAACAGAGGCTCCGGGTCAGACCGATATTGAGTCTTATTTTGAGCTCGTGGTGCAATAGGTGAAAAATGATGGCGGTACGCCGCAGAGAAATAGATACAGGCCGATCCTTTTGGACCGGCCTGTTCTTTTAGGAATATCTTAAGAAATAAATTGTACCGACAGTGCAATATCGTCAGAGAGCACGCGGTCATCTTCATTCCGCTTCACGTTCTTCCGGTATGAGTCCATAATATGCTCTACTTCCGGAGAAGATTTAAGTGGTCTTCTGAACTCCAGTGCCTGTGCGGCATTCAGCAGCTCGATGGCTAATACCCTGCGCAGGTTATCGGTTACACGCAGGCATTTGGTCGCGGCATTCGCACCCATGCTCACGTGATCTTCCTGTCCGTTGGAAGATACGATGGAATCTACCGAAGCCGGGCTGCATAATTGTTTATTCTGACTTACAATGGAAGCGGCGGTGTATTGAGGGATCATAAAACCGGAATTGAGTCCGGGATTGTCTACCAGGAATGCCGGAAGGTTCCGTAAGCCGGAGATCAGCTGGTAGGTTCTGCGTTCGGAAATGCTGCCTAATTCAGCCAAAGCGATGGCCAGGAAATCCAGCGCGAGCGCTAAAGGCTGTCCGTGGAAATTTCCCCCGGAAACGATCAGGTCTTCATCCGGGAATACATTCGGGTTGTCGGTCACCGAATTGATCTCGGTCGTGAACACACCCTCCACATAAGCAATGGCATCTTTCGAAGCGCCGTGCACCTGCGGTACGCAACGGAAAGAGTACGGATCCTGTACCTGTGTTTTCGCACCGGCAGCGATCTCACTCCCCTTTAATAATCTGAGTATATTCTGAGCCGTGTCTGATTGCCCCTGGTGAGGACGTACCTGATGGATAAGCTCGTTGAAAGGGTCGAGGCGGCAATCGAAAGCATCCAGCGAAACTGCGGTAATACGATCGGCCCATTGCACCAGCTTACGTGATTCGAGCAGGCAGTACACACCATACGCACTCATGAATTGAGTGCCGTTCAGCAATGCTAATCCCTCTTTCGATTTAAAAGGAATGGCTTTCCAGTTGAATTTTTCCAGCATGGCTTCTCCGCTCATGCGTGTTCCCTGGTATACAACCTCACCCATACCGATCAGCGGCAGACAAAGGTGTGCAAGCGGGGCGAGATCGCCGGAAGCGCCAAGCGAACCCTGGTTATAAACGACCGGGTAAATTCCATGATTATAGAAATCGACCAGGCGCTGTACGGTTTCCAGCTGTACGCCCGAATGCCCGTAGGAAAGCGACTGGATCTTCAGCAAGAGCATGAGGCGGATGATATGCGCGGGAACCTCTTCCCCTGTTCCGCAGGCATGCGACATCACCAGATTCTTTTGCAATTGCCCGAGTTCATCATCGTTGATCTTTACATCGCAAAGGGAACCGAAGCCGGTATTGATTCCGTATACAGGGGATGTACTGTTCGCCATTTTGCGGTCGAGGTACTCGCGGCACTTGACGATCTTGTTAACGGCTTCTTCGGATAATGCCAGTTGCCTGTTTTCCGAAAGAATACCGGCGATCTGGTCGATACTTAAATGTGTGGTACTGATATGATGAATGTCCATGAGGTATATACTGTTTATAGGATATTAAAAGGCTTGGTGTTTTTATTGCATTTCCCGGATGATCTCGTCGATGGTTAAGGAGCGCTGCTCTCCGCTTTGCATATTTTTCAGGCTGAGCTTCCCGCTTTTCATTTCTTCCTCACCGATCAATGCTACATACGCGATCTGCTTGTCGTTCGCGTATTTCAGCTGCTTCTGCAGCTTGGCCGGAGCCGGGTAGATCTCACTGGAGATGCCTGCGTTTCGTAGCTGCTGCAACAGGGGAAGCGCGAAGCGTTCCGCGGCTTCATCAAAATTCGTAAGCAGAATCTTTGTCGAAACAGAAGCCGTGCCGGGGAAGAGCTTCAGCTCTTCCATCACATCGTAAATGCGGTCTGCTCCGAAAGAGATTCCTACACCTGTCAGGTTCTTTAAACCGAACATACCGGTGAGGTCATCATAACGTCCGCCGCCGCCGATGCTGCCCATCGCGGCTTCATGCGTCTTCACTTCGAAGATCGCACCCGTGTAATAATTCAGTCCGCGTGCCAGGGTAATATCGAGAGTTACTTTCGCATGCTGTAAGGTGAACGCGTCTACATAGTAAAATACCTTCTCCAGCTCTTCAATACCCCTGAGCCCGGTCTCGCTCTGCTTCAATACTTCGCGCAGCGAGGCGATCTTCTCGGCATTGCTTCCTTGTAAGGCAATAATAGGCTCAAGCTTGCGCAGGTCTTCTTCCGAAAATCCTTTTTCCTGTAATTCTTTTTTCACACCATCCATGCCGATCTTATCCAGCTTGTCGATGGCTACGGTCATGTCGATAATGAGCTCCGGCTTACCGATCACTTCGGCAATGCCGGCCAATACCTTGCGGTTGTTGATGAGGATGCTGAAATCGCGAAGGCCAAGCTGCGAAAGAGCTTCATCGTAGATCAGGATGAATTCGGCTTCGTTCAATAAGGAATCAGAGCCTACCACATCGGCATCGCACTGGTAGAATTCGCGGTAGCGGCCTTTCTGCGGACGGTCGGCGCGCCATACCGGCTGCACCTGGTAACGTTTGAACGGGAAGGTGATCTCGTTCTGGTGCATCACCACATAGCGTGCGAAGGGTACGGTAAGGTCGTAGCGCAATGCTTTTTCTGAAATATCGGCGGTCAGTGATCTTGAATTTCTTTGTGCCAGCTTCTGTTCATCGGCTTTCGCCAGGAAATCGCCTGAATTCAGGATCTTGAAGATGAGCTGGTCCCCCTCATCGCCGTACTTGCCGGTCAGGGTCGACAGGTTTTCCATGGTCGGGGTTTCTATAGGCTGGTAACCGTATTTTTTGAATACGGTGCGGTATCAAAAATATAGGTTCGCCTGCTGACTTCAGCCGGCGAGAAATCTCTGGTTCCTTTCGGAATGGATGGTTTCATATCGGTCGCACTAAGTGTGCAAAAATAAGAAAAGCAGGCAAAAAGCCTGCATTTACCAAAGAATCGGAGCCTCGCTTAAGCTTTGTGCCTGCGGATGATCTCCTGGCATGCTTCTTCAATCATCCGGAACACCGGGACGAAAAGTTTTTCATCGTACCAGGGGTCTGGGACCGCCTTATTCCTGCCGGGCTCCACAAGGTTGAGCAGGATCTCCACTTTATGCCTGTCTTCATCATTGCGCGCCTGTGCGATCACATCACGGTAATTGGAAGAATCCATCACATAGATCTTATCGAACGCATCGAAATCCCTGCTGGTAAAAAGACGTGCGCGCAGGGGAGAAATATCGACACCAAAACCGAGTGCGGTCTTCTGAGCCCTTGCATCCGGCGCTTCGCCTACATGCCATGAACCGGTTCCTGCGGAATCGATTTCCCAGTCGAGCCGGTGATCAGAAATTAGCTTGCGCATAATGCCATCGGCTATGGGTGAGCGGCAGATATTGCCTAAGCATACCATCAGAATTTTCATAAGCGGCTTTTAACGGAAACGTGCCCGGTCGGAGGCCAGGCACGTATATAATTTATTGTTGATTATTTATCGAGAAAATGGTGAAAGGTATCGCTGCGTAAGCCCAGTCGTAATGTTTCCAGCGGAATTACTTCGGATGGAGGAATATTGCCCAGGTTGACGTTCGCGCCCAGCAGCTTGATGAACCAGGTCTGCTGCGATTTCTGCGGAGCTTCCCAGAGGATCTTTTCCGCGGGGATTTTGCTCAGGAGCTCCTGCACCAGGCCCTGGCGTACCTCACCCGAATCGCGGTAGATCCCGATGTTGCCGCTTTCGCGAGCTTCGGCGATCACATAGTGTGAGCCGGCCGCCAGCTCTGCGTTCATCAGCTCGATCCATTGGTAAGGAGCCATAATGTTGGCCGCATCCTTAGAGCCCACTTCCGATACCACGGTTACCTGCCTGGCAAGCTCGGAGATATACTCGCATTTTTTTTCATGATCGAGGATGATCGACCCGTCTGATACCTCTGCGTATTCCATGTCGTATTTTTCGAGTACCCGTTTGTAATCGTCGAACTGGTTACGAACGATAAAGGCTTCGAAAAGAGTTCCGCCAAAGTAAACCGGGATGCCTGCATCACGGTAGACCTTCAGCTTTTCTTTCAGGTTGGGAGATACATAAGATGTTGACCAGCCCAGCTTTACAATGTCAGTGTAGGGCCCGGACATTTCAATGAAGTTCTCCACCTCGCGTGTGCTGAGCCCTTTGTCCATCACCATGGTAAACCCATGTGTGCGTGGCTTTTGTATACGCTCAGGAATCTGTGATAAATGATAGTTCATGTATAGTGTTTTATTTTTTTCTGCTGAAATGCTGATGCCTCGGCATGCGCTGCAATGCCGGGGAGACCGTACGCGTGAGCCCGCGTTCAAACTTCGATTTTTTTCGGCTAAAGTAAAATAGCCTACGGAAAAAATTTAAAGCTTGAAACGGTTGATAATGTCGGTAATCGCTTTATTGTTTTGTAACTGAGGAAGGTACTCGAACAGTATTTCGTGTTTCCCCGGATCGGTGGCAAGAGCAAGCTCGAGGTATGCCACGGCATCCGTGTAATTTCCCTTACTGAAGAAATAGGCGACAATGCGGTAGTATAGCTCCGCTGCCTCGGGGTTTATTTTGATCCCTTCCGAAATAATGGCGATCGCATCATCAACCTTGTTCTGCTCATAGAGTATCGCGGAATAGTCCAGCCAGATCTCTATATCCGCAGGGCTCAGCTCCACCACTTTTTCATAGGCTTTTACAGCCTCATCAACATTGCCTAACTTATAATGTGAGTCGCCCAGCGCGAACCAGTAATCGGGCACGGTCTGGTCGAGGCTCAGGGCCTTATTGTAAAAATGCAGGGATTCGTACCAGCGCTCTTCGAAGTCGAGGGTCACCCCGATTCCGAACCAGGCTTCTGCCATGGCCGGGTCCATCTTCACCGCCTTCTTGTAATAAGAACGGGCTTCGTCCATCAGCTCCAGCTTCTCGTAGCATTCGCCGATGCTGCAATACACTTCCGCGTTTGGCTGCTCGTATTCGAAGGTTTGCTTGTATGCAGCAATGGCTTCGGCATACCGTTCGAGGTTGGCCAGCGCATTTCCCTTGTTGAAATAAGAAGAAGCAAAATTGTCCTTGATGATGATCGTATAATCGTATGCTTCGATCGCTTTCTCGAATAACTCCAGCTTCGAATACGCATTGCCCAGGTTATACCATGCGGCATAGTTGTAAGGGTCGTTGTCGATGAACTGCTTGTAAAAATTGACGCTCTCTTCAGGCATATCGAGAATGTCGAAACAGAACGCGATCTCGTACAGGGCATCCTGGTTGTTCCTGTTCTCTTCGAGGCAGCGTTTCAGGTATTCAACCGCCTTGATGTAATCGCCCTTGTTCTCCATAGCATATGCAATATGCAGGTAGATATCGTCGGTTTCTTCGGCATAAACCAGGGCGGTTTCGTATTCGCCGATGGATTGGTCGTAGAGCTCCAGCTTGTCGTAAATATTTCCACGGATGATATAAATATCCGCGTTGGAAGGCTCCAGGCTTTCCGCGCGTTTCAGGATAGAAAGGGCTGTCTGGGTCTGATCCGTCACGACCAGCAGCTGGGCCTGCTTAATTAAGAAAACAGCGGCATAAGGGTGCTGGCTGATGGCATATTCAACCACCTGCAACGCCTTAATCGGATCGTTCTTTTCTATGAAGTAGTCGATGATCCCTTCAAAAGCCTGGGCATCGAAAAAGTATTGTTCATGGTTACGAACCATCTCTTCATATCTCTCCACTGAAAATCGAAGGTCTTCAGCATCGTTGTATTCAAATTCCTCGTCCATCCATTCTAATATTTAAAGGTATTGCTGGCAACTAACGCGTATGGTTTAAAAATTGTACCCAGGGAAGAATTAAAAACAATAGTAAATTCGCAAAAAAAGAGGCGAAAGGAACGTCTTAGTTTTCCACTTATCGACAATGAATAAATTAACATTCTGAAACATAACAAACTATATGCTTCTTAAACGTTGCGCCGGTTGTATCTTAACAACAGCTCTTATCATATGTTTATCAATAATCTTACCAGCATATGCTCAGACCGCCGATAAGTCATACTGGCAACAGGAGGTGAATTATAAGATCCGGGTCAGGCTGGATGATAAGAATCACATAATCAGCGGCTTTGAGAGCTTCGAGTATAAAAACAACTCCCCTGAAACCCTGACGGAGATCTATATTCATTTATGGCCGAATGCGTACAGGGACAATTCGACCGCATTGGCGAAACAGCAGCTCGAAAATGGCAGTGTCGCCTTTCATTATTACGAGGATTCACAAAGGGGTTATATCGACAGCCTCGACTTTAAGGTAGATGGGGTACCGGTGAAGATGTTCTATCATCCTGAATACAATGATGTGTGTAAGATCCTGTTAAACAAGCCGCTGGCCCCGGGTAAGAAGCTGCAGGTCACGACCCCTTTCCGGGTAAAGATCCCCGATTCCTTTTCGCGACTGGGTCATACCGGGCAAGCCTACCAGGTATCGCAATGGTACCCTAAGCCGGCGGTATTCGATAAGAATGGCTGGCACCCGATGCCCTACCTCGACCAGGGAGAATTCTACTCGGAATTCGGAAGCTATGAGGTATCGATTACCCTCCCGGCGAACTATGTGGTGGGCGCTACAGGGAACCTGCAAAACGAGGAGGAACAGCGGTTCCTCGACAGCCTGGCAGATGCCACGGCCCTGATCACAGACTTTTCTTCAGATAATTCTTTTCCCGGATCTTCCGAAAGCTGGAAGACCCTGACCTATAAGCAATCGAAAATACACGACTTCGCCTGGTTCGCCGACAAGCGTTACCATGTGCTGAAGGGGAGCGTTACGCTGCCCCGTTCCCAGCGGAAGGTGGATACCTGGGTCATGTTCACGAACGACCAAGCGAAATACTGGAAAGATGCTATTACCTATGTGAATGATGCGATCACTTCGTATTCGGCATGGGTGGGTGAATATCCCTATGAGCAGGCCACGGCGCTCAGCGGCGGACTTGGCGCCGGAGGCGGTATGGAATACCCGAATGTGACGGTGATCTCGGAGGTGAGCTCTGTACGCACGCTGGAACGGGTTATCGTACATGAGGTAGGGCATAACTGGTTCTATGGCATACTGGGCTCGAACGAGCGGGATCATGGCTGGCTGGATGAAGGCCTGAATACCTATTACGAAACCCGTTACATGAAAACCAAGTATCCCGAGATGCCCCTGTTGGGCAGGGATTACCGGGTAACACACTGGTTTAAGCTGGATCAGTATCCGGCAGGCTATACCAATGATCTCATCTACCTGCTGACGGCCAGGCTGAATGAAGATCAGCCGGTGGAAACCTTTTCCGAAGACTTCAGCATGATCAATTATGCCGGGATCATGTATGCCAAGACCGGGCTGCTGTTACGTTACCTCGAGCAGTACCTGGGTCCGAAAGATTTCGATATCGCCATGAACACGTATTACCAGCGCTGGAAATTCCGTCATCCCCAACCTGAAGACCTGAAGCTGGTGTTCGAGCAGGTAACGGGTAAAAAGCTGGACTGGTTTTTCGACGACATGATCAATACTTCCGGTAAGATCGACTTCAAGCTGAAAAGTGTAAGGTCAGAGGATAACGATTACCAGGTAAGGGTAGCAAGTAAGGGCCTGGCAGCGCCGGTGTTCATCTCCTCGCTCGATAAGAACGGCGAAGTGCTGGAAACCTTCCGCTCAGAGCCTTTCCGGGGTACGGCCGTGTTCTATTTTGATAAGCGGGATGTGCACGAGATCAGGGTTGATCCCTATAATGCTATCCCCGAAATTAACCGGCAGAACAACCGTATGCGAGTAAGGGGTTTGTTCCGGAAAACAGAACCGGTACAATTACAATTCTTAATGTCTTTGCAGGACCGAAACCGTACGCAACTATACTTTACACCAGTGCTGGGCTATAACTATACTGACCGCTGGATGCCGGGCATTGCTTTATATAATCATTTCTTCCCGCTGAAGCCTTTCGAGTTCGAGCTGATCCCGCTTTACAGTTTCGCAACCGACCGTTTGAATGGTCGCGGCAGAGTTGCCTATAGCTGGTACCCTGTGCGGGCTTTCCAGCGCGTTACCCTGAGCGCGCACTATAATGCTTTTTCGGAGGGCAGGCTGCGTACGGGGGCGTACGATCCTGTCGGCGGTTACATCGGTACCGACAACTACCTGTTCAGCTTTCGGAAGATGGCGGTGCAGGCAGAGTTCGAATGGAAGCGTACTGCGGCGAGGAGCAAGACCCGTCAATATATAAGCCTGCGTGAGGTATGGGTGCAAAGAAGTGTGGAAAAGGATCGTGTGCTGCCCGACGGGCGCAAAGAAAATACCCGGAACTATACCGATGCGCAATACCAGGTGCTCAGCTATCAGCTGAAGAATTCCCGCCGTCTGAATCCTTATTCCGGCAAGATAGAGGCGGAACGCATGTCGCAAGATCCGAATGGCTTCCTGAAGCTTTCGGCGGAGTTTACTTATAACTGGACCTATGGAAAGGGTAGGAAGAATGCCTCGCTGCGAGCCTTCTTGGGTACGGGCTTTACGAACCTGGGAGTGAAGACATACAATGCCGGGCTCTATTCCCTCGATGGAACCTCTGATTATAAATACGACCAGACCTACCTGAAACGGAACGACCTGATGCAGCAGCAGTTCTATGTAATGGAGGGTGGATTCAAGAGCCGTATCCTGCTGCCGAATGTAGACCAGGTATTGGCTTTGAATGCGAAAGTGCCCCTGCCGCTCCCCTTGCCTGTAGGCTTGTACGGAGATATCGCTTTCTTCGACGGGGCTGCTGTTTATTATGAACAGGATTATGTGTATGACTTCGGGGTGTATGTCCCGTTGATCAGGGATATGATAGAGGTATATTTCCCGGTAGAAATATCTGCAAAAACGGGCATCAGCCAACCGAAATACACGGACCGTATCCGGTTTGTATTGAATATTACTGAGATGGACCCATTCAGGCTGATCAGGAGGATAAATCTCCGGTAAATACGTATTTTTGCGCCTTACTATTATTTCGATATGAGTACACAAACGATAAATAACCAGATGGCAGAAGTGCTGTCGAAGCTGGGAATTAAAGAAGTAAATGCCGGCGCTACTACCGGTACGGTTTGGTTCGATACCAAGGGTGATGCGATTGAATCATATTCGCCGGTAGACGGGCAGCTGATCGGTAAGATCGCCCAGGGAACCTGGGATGATTATGAAAAGATCATCGCGAAAGCACAGGATGCATTCAAGACCTGGAGAATGGTTCCTGCTCCGAAAAGAGGAGAGGTGGTGCGCCAGATCGGTAATGCCCTGAGAGAAAATAAAGAAGCGCTGGGTATGCTGGTTGCCTACGAAATGGGTAAGAGCTACCAGGAAGGCTTGGGTGAGGTTCAGGAGATGGTCGACATCTGCGATTTCGCTGTAGGACTTTCCCGCCAGCTGCACGGATTCACGATGCATTCTGAAAGAGAGAAGCACCGCATGTACGACCAGTATCATCCGCTGGGTATCATCGGGGTGATCTCAGCCTTTAACTTCCCGGTAGCGGTATGGTCATGGAATGCTATGCTGGCCATGGTTTGCGGCGATGTGGTGGTATGGAAGCCAAGCTCTAAGGTGATGCTTTGCGCTGTCGCGGTACATAACATCGTATCAGGAGTATTGAAAGCGAACGGAGTGCCTGAAGGGGTGTTGAACCTCATCGCGGCAAGCTCGAAATATGTAGGCGATGATTTCATTGCTGATAAGCGTGTGCCTTTGATCTCGGCTACAGGCTCTACCCGTGTTGGCAAGCATGTCGGCAAGATCGTGGGTGAGCGTTTAGGCAGAAGCCTGCTGGAGCTGGGCGGAAACAATGCGATCATCATTACAGAAAATGCCGACCTGGATATGGCGCTCAGGGCAGTGGTGTTCGGTGCGGTAGGTACCGCTGGGCAGCGTTGCACATCTACACGCCGTTTAATTATCAAGGATACCGTTTATGATGCTTTCAAAGAAAAGCTGGTAAAGGCATATCAGCAGGTAAAGATCGGGAACCCGTTGGATGCAAACATCCTGGTAGGTCCGCTGATCGACAAGGACGCGGTGAAAAGCTTTGAGCATGCGATCGCAGAAGTGAAACGTGAAGGCGGAAACGTGATCTATGGCGGAGAAGTATTAAGTGGCGAAGGCTATGAGTCGGGATGCTATGTGGTTCCTTGTATTGCCGAAGCGAAGAACAGCTTCCGCATTGTACAGGAAGAAACATTCGCGCCGATCCTGTATATCATGAAATATTCAACGATGGATGAAGCGATGGAGATGCATAACGATGTGCCGCAAGGCTTGTCATCGGCAATCTTCTCCCGCAATATGCTGGAAACCGAACGCTTCCTTTCGCACGAAGGGTCTGATTGCGGTATCGCAAACGTGAACATCGGTACTTCGGGTGCGGAGATCGGTGGAGCCTTCGGTGGTGAGAAAGAAACCGGCGGCGGACGTGAGTCTGGTTCTGATGCATGGAAAGTATACATGCGTCGCCAGACAAATACCATTAACTACAGCACAGCGCTTCCGCTGGCACAGGGAATCAAGTTCGATTTCTAAGCGGAAAAATAAATAATAGCAAAGAGGGTCGGTTTTGTATAAAACCGACCCTCTTTTATTTCAGATCTGCGCTGAAATTATTACTCTTTGCTGTTCCATATTCTCCAGCTTTCTTCTGCCTGCTGCTTCAACATCTCTTCCCCGTTTTTAATGCCGGCACCTTTGGCTTTCCCGCGCTTTAAAAATTCGGTGAGCGGCGGGTTATACACCAGGTCGTACAGGAGGTGCTGCTCGGTCAGCGATTCGTAAGGGATGTCCGGGTAGGAAGCGGTATCAGGAAAAGTCCCAAGCGGAGTACAGTTAATAATGAGGGTATGCTTTCGGATGATCTCGTCGTTTAATTGCTCATACGAAATCGCTCCGGCTTCCGGAGTCCGGGATACGGTTTGATACGTGATGCCGATCTTCGGAAGGAAATAGCGCACAGCCAAAGAAGCGCCTCCCGAACCCAGGATCAGCGCCTGCTTGTGTCGTGGCTTGATCACGCTTAGCAGGCTGCGCGCGAATCCCCATACATCGGTATTATATCCTTTCAGGCTTCCGTCGGGATTTACTTTGATCGTATTTACCGCGCCAACAGCCCTGGCAGTTTCGTCGAGGCTGTCAAGCAGCGGGATCACGTTCACCTTATGAGGAATGGTCACATTCAATCCCCGCAGATCCGGGTTCGCCGCGATCAGGTCCTTCAATCCTGAAATGCTTTCCATCGGGAAGTTCAGGTAACGGCTTTCATACAGCTGGATCTTCTCGAATTTCTCCGTGAAATAGTTCTGCGAAAAAGAGTGTTCCAGCGGGAAGCCGATCAGTCCGTATGTTTTCATCGGGATATAATTAAATAAAAAGAGTGACCCTAAGGTCACTCTTCCTGGTAAGTAGTTCTTATAAGTTGCCGACCATGTTTTCCGGTCTTACCCACTCATCGAATTGTTCGGAAGTAAGCAGGCCCAGCTCGATCGCAGCTTCTTTCAGGGTCTTGTTCTCCTTGTGTGCTTTCTTCGCGATCTTCGCCGCGTTGTCGTAACCGATATGCGTGTTCAGCGCGGTAACCAGCATCAGCGAATTATCAAGATTTTTCTTGATGTCAGTATAGTTAGGCTCGATGCCTGTCGCGCAATTATTGTTGAAAGATACACATGCGTCGCCGATAAGGCGGGCAGAGTGCAGCACATTGGCCGCGATCATCGGCTTGAATACGTTCAGCTCGAAATGCCCGGTAGCGCCTCCGACAGATACCGCTACATCGTTCCCGATCACCTGCGCGCATACCATGGTCAGCGCTTCCGGTTGCGTAGGGTTTACCTTGCCCGGCATAATGGATGATCCCGGCTCATTATCAGGAATGATGATCTCGCCGATCCCGCAACGTGGTCCGGAGCTGAGCATACGAACATCGTTCCCGATCTTCATCAATGCTACCGCCGCACGTTTCAGCGCTCCCGAAAGTTCTACCATCGCGTCATGCGCAGCCAGCGATTCAAATTTGTTCGGCGCGGTTACAAAAGGATACCCGCTTAGCTCAGCGATCTTTTTCGCTACCAGCTCCGCGTATCCTTTCGGTGCATTCAGCCCGGTTCCAACCGCCGTTCCGCCCAATGCCAGCTCGCTCACCATTTCCAGCGCATTCTTAATAGCGCGGATGCTGTTCGTGATCTGCTGCACATAGCCGGAGAATTCCTGTCCTAAGGTAAGAGGCGTTGCATCCATAAAATGGGTACGGCCGATCTTAACGATCTCGCGGAAGTCATTTGATTTTTTAGCAAGAGTATCACGCAGCATCTCCAACCCCGGGATGGTTATTTCCATCACCTGTTTGTAGGCAGCAATGTGCATAGCCGTAGGGTATGTATCGTTAGATGATTGTGATTTATTCACATCATCGTTCGGGTGTAATGCTTTTTGATCGTCAGTCAGCTTTCCGCCGGAAATAACATGTCCGCGGTTGGCAACTACCTCGTTCACATTCATATTGCTTTGCGTTCCCGATCCGGTCTGCCAGATCACAAGCGGAAATTCATCATCCAGCTTTCCTTCCAGGATCTCATCACACACCTGCCCGATCAGCTTCGCTTTGTCGGCGCTTAATACGCCAAGGTCTGTATTGGTCAGTGCGGCCGCCTTTTTTAAAACGGCGAATGCTTTTATAATTTCAATCGGCATCTTGTCGCCAGGACCGCCGATCCTGAAGTTTTGTAAAGAGCGCTAGGTTTGTGCAGCCCAGTATTTATGAGCAGGAACCTGTACTTCGC
>CALNCF010000220.1 GCA_937875035.1 uncultured Sphingobacteriaceae bacterium
GTAGGCGCCGGGGTGGTGTTCATGATGGAGTATGATAAGTTCAGGGAATTATTTGGTAAGGTGAAGAATGAAGAGGAAGGAGTGATCCGATGAAAAGACGAAGCACATATATGCTATGGATATTGCTCCCAGCCCTGTTCCTGGCGGGCTGCAGCAATACGCGCTACCTGGCCGACGGGGAGGAGCTGTATACCGGCGCGAAGATCAAGCTGAATTCCCCGGAAAGGATCACCCGTAAAGGAGCCTTGGAGAAAGAGCTGGAAGCCTTGCCGAGGCCTAAGCCTAACCGCGCGGTATTCGGGAAGCTCCGTGTGCGGCTGTCGTTCTACAACCTCGTGAAAGACACCACGGCTAAGGGTTTCAAGCAAAAGGTGAAATACAAATGGGGTGAGCCGCCGGTGCTGTTCGACTCGCTCAAGGTGGCGAAAACGGCGGTGATCATAAAGAACCGTCTCGATAACCGGGGCTTCT
This sequence comes from uncultured Sphingobacteriaceae bacterium, assembly GCA_937875035.1. Taxonomy (GTDB): domain Bacteria; phylum Bacteroidota; class Bacteroidia; order Sphingobacteriales; family Sphingobacteriaceae; genus CALNCF01. The sequence continues at coordinate 472 of CALNCF010000220.1, forward strand.
TCGATAACTCGGTGAGCTACGAGATCATTCATAAGCGTAAAAGGGTACGGGTGATCTATACCGCCGAAACACAAAAAGCCTATACGATCGATACCGTTTATTTCCCGCCCCCGACCACGCAGATCACCCTGCAGATCGGGAAACTGGAACAGCGCACGCTTCTTAAAACCGGTGACCGTTACGACTTGGATGTATTGAAGGACGAACGTTCACGCATCGATACCAGTCTGAAGAACCGGGGCTATTACTATTTCAATGAAGATCTGCTGGAATTTCGTGCAGACACCAGCATCGGCGGTCACCGGGTGAATCTCCGCCTGGTCATCAAGCCGCGGGTTCCGGAAGAAGCCCTGGTGCCGTATAAGATCAACGAGGTGTATATCGACATGAACAAACGGTTCAACGATACGCTCCAGGTGTTCACTGCCGATACCCTTGAAATAGCCAATTACCGTTATATCAACAGTAACCCTGATTTCAGGCCGGACGTGATCCTGAACTGCCTGCTGCTGGATTCGGGTACTTACTATAACCGTCGCTCCTACGACCGCAGCATCCGTAACCTCAACAGGCTGGGCACCTTCCAGTTTGCCAGCATTCAACTAAGAAAGGCTGATCTTTCCTACCCGGCGCTGAATGCCTATGTTACGCTCACACCGCTGAAAAAGAAGACCATTCGTACGGAGCTGAACGCGACCTACAAATCGAGCAATTTCGTGGGCCCGGTTTTCCAGGCGAGCTGGCAGAACAAGAATATGTTCAGGGGAGCTGAACGCTTTGTATTCTCGGTGATCGCAGGCTTCGAAACGCAGATCGTGAACGACCAGGCAACGGGCTTTGCCTCTTATGAATTGGGTCCGCAGGCCGACCTGTACCTGCCGGGGCTGGTGGCGCCCTTTGCCGGTAAGTGGGTGAACCGCCGTTTCATGCCGCAGACCAAATTCGGTATGGGTTACCGCTTGCTGAACCGTACGCAGAATTACCGCCTGAACTCTTATCTTTTTGATTACGGTTTTCTCTGGCAGGAGAACGCGAGCAAGTCGCACAAGTTCAACCCGATCAATATCAATTATGTAAGTGTGGGTAATATCAGCGAGAAGTTCCGGGCTACGCTGGACGCGAATCCTTTCCTGGAACGAAGCTTCGAGAACCAGTTCATCATCAGCACCAGCTATGTGTACACCTATAAGACGATCAGCAGATCACCCCTGAAAAGCCAGTTCTATTTCCAGGGAGGAGTGGAGAGTGCGGGTAACCTGATCAGCAGCATCCAGAAGCTTGCAGGAGCGCAATCTTCGGAAGAGGGTGGAAGAACCCAACTGGCCGGTACGGATTATGCCCGTTTCTTGAAGCTCGACCTCGATGTACGTTTTTACCAGCCCCTCGGCGAAAAGCAGAAGCTGGCGTTCCGGGTACTGAGCGGTGCCGCCATTGCAACGGGTACCGTGAAGACAATTCCTTTCATCAAGCAATACTTTATCGGTGGCGCGAACTCGGTAAGAGCCTTC
>CALNCF010000221.1 GCA_937875035.1 uncultured Sphingobacteriaceae bacterium
AACAAGGCATATTGAAGGTCTTGAAACGCTTAACGAACAGGATATTTTACAGGCAAATAGTGCAGAGGAACGGATCAGGATCGCAGAGGTCTTCTTATTGAGCAGGCTTCGTTCTGCGGAAACCATAGACCGTGTGGTTCGCGCGACGGTCGACATGATGATGGAGATCAAAGGGCAGCTTTCCATCGGGGATCTTTCCGGGAAAATGCATGTCAGCAGGAAACAGCTGGAACGAAAATTCTCCGCCGCGATCGGCCTTAGTCCGAAACAGCTTGCGAAAACCATCCGCTTACAGGCCGCGCTCAGGATGCTGCTGAATAAGAGCTATACAAACCTGACTACCCTGGCTCATGAAGGAGAGTATTACGACCAGGCACATTTCATCAAAGACTTTAAAGAATTTACCGGCTTAACACCGGGCCGTTTTTACGGCGATCACCTGGAGATGTCTTCTCTTTTTTATGGTGCAGGCTGATTGTCGCAATTTTACAATTACAGGTGGACAGTGTGCCCGTATTATTGTGTTACTAAATAAAAAACAATATGGAACATTTAATCAGCTGGCTTGAAATACCGGCTGTCGATTTCGACAGGGCAGTCAGGTTTTACCAGGGAATCTTAGGTGCGGATATCCAGGAAATGGATATGCAGGGAACCCGTATGGGTCTTTTTCCTTCCGATGGTACGAATGTAACGGGAACCATTATCCAGGGAGAGGGTTACACACCTGCAAAAACGGGGGTACTGATCTATTTAAATGGAGGCAAAGACTTACAGGAGATGCTGGATAAGGTCGAGCAAAACCAGGGTACGGTCATTGTGCCGAAAACACTGATCGATCCGGAAATGGGATACTACGGAATGTTTATCGATACAGAGGGTAACAGGATGGGTGTTCATTCTATGAGCTGATCTATGAAAATGAAACACTTTATCATCTCCGCGCTGGCAGGCTTAACTGTCCTGGGCGCATGGACAGCAGGCGAGGGTGGGCAGCTCCGCAAGGCGGCCTGGCTCGTCGGAACCTGGGAGAACAAGACCCGAAGGAGTCCCATATACGAAACCTGGACCCAGGTAAGCGATGTGGCCTTACAAGGCCGGAGCTATATGGTTCTCGGCCGGGATACGAGCGTGTTTGAACGGATCCAACTGATCGAGCGATCGGACACGCTTTATTATATCCCCACGGTAGAGAAACAGAACAACGCGCTCCCGGTAACGTTCACCCTGAAAAAGATCACAGAGGATGAGCTGGTCTTTGAGAACGAGGCGCACGATTTCCCCCAGCTCATTTCCTATACACGCATCTCTGCGGATTCCCTGCTGGCGGAAATATCAGGACAGAAGAACGGAAAGGTACGTAAGCAGACCTTCCCGATGAAAAGAGTAAAATGATCAGGCGACCGGGGCTGCAGGCCCCGGTTTATTTCCCTGCCGACATGATCACGATCGGGCGTTCCACCACATCGCCGGTCGCACTGCGTGTCTGGTCAGTTTCTTCGGAAACTCCTGTTACGATAAATCCTGCCTGCTCTAAAAGCTGCCCGGCCTCTTCTGTTTCGTACAGCCGGAAGCCATAGGAAGTAAACGGAAGATGCTGCATGAATGCTTTAGGCGCGAATGCCAGGCACAGCTTGCCGCCCGGTTTCAATACACGGTATAATTCTTTGGCATAACTCAAAGGGTCCTCCCAGAAATAGAGCGTATTCACGCTGAACACCCGGTCGAAATAATGATCAGTGAATGGGATAGTAATCCCATCGCTTAGCTGAAAGTGTATATGCGGCTGAGGGTTGCGTTTCTGCGCTTCCCTGACCATGGTCTGCGAAATGTCGATGCCGAAATAATGAAGGTCATTAGCCTTGCTGCAAAGGTCCTGTACATGAGCGCCGTTCCCCGGGCCGACTTCGAGTATGGTCAGCCCTTCGCTTACCTGTAACAGGTCGATGGTACGGAGGATCATATGGCCGTTCGACAGGTTCATCCGTTCTCCGGTCAGGATGCCGTTTTCCCCATCGGGTTTGCTCAGTTGTTTTGCCAGCTCTTCCATCTCGGATTCACTGTAATGGAATTTATCGTTTTCTTTCATGCGGATATTTTTAGATGCCTGTTTTTATTTCCTGCTCACCTTCCAGAGGATAAAACTAAGGTTATTTTGCGCAAAAAACGTACACGATGCCTTGCCCGGGAACGAATGACAGCGCGTGTCTGAGTGATGAAAGAAGATATGTATATTTACCTGCCGGCCTTGCCGGCTGAACCGCAGGTATGAAAATAAGGAACAAGCTGACGCTCATATTTACCATCATGGTGGCGCTGATCATCATCTGCCTCAACGTATATATATTTATACTCTTCCGCTCGTTCACCAAGAACAGTTTCTATGGCCAGCTCCGCGATCGTACCCTGGCGGCGGCGAATGTATTCCTGGAGAAAGACGAAAGCAGCACGCTCATCATGAAGTCTTTTCAGCGCAGGTACCTGCGCACGCTTCCCCGCGAGATCATCAGGGTATATAATGATAAGAACATCCCCGTTTTTGTCGACAGCTCAGATGTCAGCAGCTTTAGCGAATCCCTGATCAACGAAGTACGCAAGAGAGAATACTACCAGATGGAAGAGGATGGCAGGCAGCTCGTAGGGATTCATTATGAAGACAACGA
>CALNCF010000222.1 GCA_937875035.1 uncultured Sphingobacteriaceae bacterium
GTTAAAGGCGCTGAACCAGATCCGGCTCCGGCCATCTACATAAAAGCATTTGATAAAATTGGAAGCGAGGCTTTGTACAGACTTGGTGTTCGCGGGATAACGCATGAACTTTTCCGGTTTGAGGTCGAGCTTGTTCACCCCACCGCCATCGGTAGCGACCCATAAAATATCCGATCGGTCTATGTACAGGCTCTTCACGATATTAAAGCTCAGGCTATGATCATCGGTCCTGTCGTGTGCCACCTGCTTTACATTCCCGCTTACCAGGTCGTAACAAGGCAAGCCATGATTGGCCGTACCGATCCACACACGCTGAAAGCGGTCGCATACCATCGCGAGATATTCCATACCCGGTATAGAAACAGGAATGGACACTTTTATAAAACCTGCGCTCCGCTCATCATACCTGAACAATTCATGACTGGACAGGAGCCATATCTGCCCCTTCTGATCTTCGATGATCGTCCTGACATCCTTATCTTCCAGCAGCAGCACCGAACGCCGGGTAACCGGATCGCAGCGATACACCCCGTTAGAGGTGGCCGCCCATACCCGGTTACGGGAATCCATTTTCGCAAAGCCTGCGCCCTTGTTCCAGCGGATCTCACGTTCCGGCCCCAGGAGGATGCTGGTCTTTTCGCCGGTTACCGGGTGCACGATATACAAACTGCGGGTATAGGGGTTATATAACCAGATCCTTCCGCGCTCATCTTCGTGAAAGGCCTGCAAATTCTGCAGGAAGCCTTCGGGCTCATTGGAAAAATGATCGAATACAGAGAACTCATTCCGGACCAGGTCGTAGCGGTTCAGGGTGCGGTCGGTATTGAACCAGAGGTTTCCTGAGCGGTCCTGGAAGATGGCAGAGCGAAAGATCCGGCCTTTGATCCCTTTCGGGTCCGCGCTGCTTTTAAAGATCTTGAAACGGTAACCGTCATAGCGGTTCAGACCATCGCCGGTACCGAACCACATAAAGCCCTGGCGGTCTTCGCAGATGGCATACACCGAGCTTTGCGACAAGCCTTCATTAATGCTTAAATGTTCGAACTGGAAGTGCGCATATGTATTAAACACCACAAGGGTGTTCAGCAAAACGAATAGAAGAAGCGCATATTTCCGGGAGAGCGACATGGCACAGTAAGCAATTCAGTCAGGGTAAACGGGCTTATGAATATACAATATTATTTTCTGCCAGGGGTGGCAAACCTTTGTATTTCAGCAGGAGGCGTGCCGTGGTGATCACATCTTTCTGGCAATAGGTCCGGATACGCTCCAGGTCCTTGTCCTGCCAGTATACCCGCCATACATCGCTTCCATCCATATCATCTTTCGGAGTAGGAATACCGAACACATGGGCCAGCAGATCGAGGGATGTATAATGCTTATAATCGCCGAACTTCCAGAGCTCCATGGTATCGAGGTGCGGGATCTCCCAGGGCTTCTTCCCTGCATGATCGAGCATGGCCGGAAGACGCATCCCATGTATAAGCATCCGCCGGCTCAGAAATGGGAAATCAAATTCTTTCCCGTTGTGTGCGCATAGAAAGATATTATTTGAAAGAGGATACAGGAGCGAAGCGAACTGCTGCAACACTTCTGCTTCATCATCTCCGTAAAAGGAACGCAGCTTTAGCGAGCTTCCTTCCGCATCGGTGAACTTGGCCACGGAGATACAGATCACCTTACCGAATTCAGCGTAGATCCCTGCCCTTCCGTACAGGTCAGCCGCGCTTTGCGTATCGCTGATCATATACTGCATCTTCTTCGTCCAGAGCGCTTTCCAGTCGTCGTCCAACTGGTCGAACTCCGGAACGGCAGGAACCGTTTCGATGTCGAGCAGCAAGACCTTATTTAATGGGATATGATGGAGCATTCTATTTTTATGCAATTTAAAGATTCCGGTGGCAGGAACGCAACTGCATAAACAGGTATTTGTTACCTGATCATCACGCCCGGCTTATTGAGGAGGGGGATGCGGATGAAATTACCTTCCGTAACGCTTTCTGTAAGGAAGATGAATTTCTTATCGTAAATGGTTCCGTCGATATAATAGCTTAGCCAGAATTCATTGTTAATGGCGAAGAGCTGCTCATCGATCGCTTCTATTGCGCTAAAGGTACCCGGCAGCATGTCGCCGATGAAATGACGGAACACGGAGGTCTTCACATCCTCCCCGTTAAAATTTCCATAGCCCCTGGAACTGATCATCACATTCTGGATCGCGACCGATTTCAGGTTCAGCAGATAGACCTTCCACATCCGGCTGTCTACCTGTTCTTCCTCTAATACAATAGCCACTGCGATATCCTGTACATTGTTTTCAGGCAGATCTTTCTTCATCTCTTCTTATTTCTTTTTCGCGGCGGCTTTTTTGGGAGCCGCTTTCTTCGCGACTGCTTTTTTGGTAGCTGATTTTTTTGTTTTGGCGGCAGGCTTTTTGGCAGCTCCGGCTGTTTTTGTTTTTGCCTTCGTACCCGCGGCTTTTTTACCCGTTGCTTTTTTCGCGGCGGTTTCTGCCAGGGCTTCTTCCGCGGTCTTACCCGCTATCTTCAGGATATCTTCGTAGGTCAGAGATGCCGGCTCGGTACCCTTC
>CALNCF010000223.1 GCA_937875035.1 uncultured Sphingobacteriaceae bacterium
ACATTCCGCAGCCATTGTCGACCACCTGGATCCATGATTTGCCGGCTTCTTTCAGGATCACCTTAATGGAAGTGGCCCCGGCATCAATGGCATTGTCCATCAGCTCTTTCACCGCGGAAGCCGGACGCTGGATCACTTCACCGGCGGCGATCTGGTTCGCTACCGAATCGGGTAAAAGATGTATAATGTCGGACATATTCTTCAGAAGTGTTCAGTAAAAAATCTCAAAATTACCCGGGTCAGCTAAAAATGAGTGTAACACGCTCAAAACCAGGTGTTGTATCTGGTGGACCTGTAACGAAAGAAAAGATGGAATATGCCCATGATTTCTTAGTTTTGCGGGAATTGAAATTTTCCTAATTTGTTTAGCAAAACTATTAAAATTTCTCAGATAATCTTTCCTGTGCTCGATATGCGGTTGAAGTCATTTATACTCTCAGTGTTGCTGGTGACCAGCTTTAGTTATTCCTTTTCTCAAAAATATGATGCCCCGAAAGCCACGCGCTGGGTCGATTCGGTATTCGCGACTATGAGCCCCGATCAGCGGGTCGGGCAGCTGTTCATGGTAGCCGCTTATTCCAACCGCGATTCTGTCCATATCCGCGAGATTGCCCGCCTGGTGCGCGATTATTATATCGGCGGATTATGCTTCTTCCAGGGCGGACCGATCCGCCAGGCGTCCCAATGCAATTTTTACCAGTCGCAGGCACACGTGCCCCTGCTTATTTCCATCGACGGGGAATGGGGGCTTTCCATGCGCCTCGACAGCACGGTGCGTTACCCGAAACAGATGACGCTCGGCGCCCTGTCGGATAACCAGCTGATCTACAATAACCCGAAGAACCCGGTGATCAACGACCGCTCCTTCGGAGAGAACATGTATAAGGTAGCGGCGAAGAGTATCGAATACATGAGAGGTATGCAGGACAACGGGATCATGGCCAACGCCAAGCATTTCCCGGGTCACGGTAATACTGATAAGGATTCGCACCTAACCCTTCCTACGGTGAGCCGTACGCGCGCTGAAATGGATTCGCTGGAATTATATCCGTACAAAGAATTGTTCAAACGGGGCTTGTCGAGCGTGATGGTTGGTCACCTGAACATCCCTTCGCTTGATCCCTCCCCGAATTCCGCTTCTTCTGTTTCCAAAAGTATTGTCACTGGTCTGCTGAAAGACTCGATGCATTTCGAGGGCCTGGTATTTACCGATGCCCTGAATATGAAAGGCGTAAGCTCCCTGTTCCCTCCGGGAGTGGTCGATAAGAAAGCCCTGCTTGCCGGGAACGACATGCTGCTCTTCTCGGAGAATGTGCCTGCTGCTTTTAAAGAGATTAAGGATGCCATAGCGAATGGAGAGATCAGCATGGCAGAGATCGATATGCGTGTAAAGAAGATCCTGCTGGCCAAGTATATGGTGGGCCTGGACCGTTACCAGCCGGTAGTGCTGGAGAACCTGTACGAGGACCTGAATACCAATGAAGCGAAATGGATCAGCATGAAGCTGTATGAGAACGCGCTTACCCTGCTGGCGAACAAGAACAACCTGATCCCGTTCCGCGAAATGGAAACAAGAAGCTTCGCGGCGATCAGCATCGGAGCGGATATCAATAATGAATTCTTAAATACCTGTAAGAATTATTCGGAAGTGCAGACCTTTTCGATCCGGAAGGATGCTTCGCTGAACGACTTTAATTTCCTGCAGAAGAACCTGGAAAATTATAACACGATCATTGTGGGCTTGCACGACATGACCCGGAATGAATCGAAGAACTTTTCGATCAGCCTGCAGACCCGCGATTTCCTGAGTCATCTCAGCAAACGTGCGAATGTAGTGCTCGTGGTGTTCGGTAATCCTTACAGCCTGCGGAACTTCGATAACCTCGCGCCGATCGTGGTTGCTTACGAGGATAATGATTATACCCGCAGCCTGTCGGCGCAATTGCTGTTCGGTGGGATCCCGGCAAAGGGTACCCTGCCGGTCACTGCTTCGGAGGTGTTTAAGGCAGATGATGGGTTCATGATCGAAAAGGCGATCCGTCTGAAATATACCATGCCGGAAGAAGTAGGCATTCGTACCGCCGACCTGGCGAAGATCGATCAGATCGTGAAGAAAGCGATCGAAGATAAGGCGACCCCGGGCTGCCAGGTATTGGTGGCTAAAGACGGGAAGGTGATCTATAACAAGTCGTTCGGGAGGCAGACCTACGACAGCGCCTCGAAGGTGCTGAACTCCGACCTGTACGACCTGGCTTCGCTCACCAAGATCCTTTCCACGAATTTAGGGGTGATGAAGATGTACGATGAAGGCAGGCTTGATCCGCGTAAACGGATTGCTCTCTATGCGCCCATCACGAAGAATACATCCAAGCGCCACATGATCGTGGGCGATATCCTGACACACCGTGCAGGACTGAAGCCCTTTATTCCTTTCTGGAAAGCTTCGATGAGCCCCGATGAGAACGGGATTTCCTATTACAGCACAGATTCTTCAGCAGTTTACCCGGTGCGGGTGGCCGACCATATGTTCCTTCGCGGAGATTACAGGGAGAAGATGTGGAACGAAATATTAGGTTCGGAACTGAAAGATGTGGGTAAATACGTATATTCAGACTTAGGCTTTTACCTGATGAAAGAAGCCGTA
>CALNCF010000224.1 GCA_937875035.1 uncultured Sphingobacteriaceae bacterium
AGCTTTATGTTTGGAAAGAAGGGTGGGGTCGACTACTGGAAGACCCTGAAGCGCCTGGGCCCGCTCTCTTTCGCCCGCGACATCCTGACCCTGCCCGTCGGGAAGTACGACCTGATCATTAATGACTTTGAGCCGGTGAGCGCCTGGGCGGCGAAGCTGAGAGGCAAGCCTACGGTGTCGCTGAGCCACCAGTGCTCTTTTTTATCACCCTTAACCCCCCGCCCCGAAAAGGTAGATGCCTTTGCCGAGCAGGTGTTCCGCTGGTATGCGCCTACAACCCATAAGATCGGCTTTCATTTCGAAGCCTACGATGATTTTATCCAGACCCCGGTGATCCGTAAGGAGATCCGCGAGATCGAGCCCCAGAACAAAGGGCACTACACGGTTTATCTGCCTGCCTACGACGATCGTTTTCTGGTGAAAGTGCTGAGCAGGCTTCCAGAGGTATCCTGGGAGATCTTCTCCAAGCACGAAAAGATGGGTTATGAGCAGGGCTCGATCCGTGTGCGCCCAGTGCAGCATGAAGCCTATAACGAAAGCGTAGCTGCCTGCGAGGGCCTGCTTACCGGCGGCGGCTTTGAGGCTCCGGCCGAAGCCCTCTTCCTCGGTAAGAAAGTGCTGGCCATTCCGATGAAAGGACAATACGAGCAGTACTGCAACGTAGAAAGCATGAAACGTGTGGGCGGAACCGTAGCCTACGATATTGATGAGCAGTTTGAGCATACCCTGCGCCAGTGGGTGTATCATGTAAAGCCCGTGAAGGTGTTCTTCCCCGATAACGTAGAGTCGGTAGTGGATCTCATGATGAAGCGATATGCCCGCCCGGTCCCGGGCAGCTCCTATTAGGCCTGCATCCCCTTTTATCCCGCAGGAGGCATTTCATTTTTTTCCTTATTTTTGATAGCTATGAAAATACGCTTCGCGATCCTGGTCATTCTTTGCCTGTTTGTTATGCCTGCCCTTGCTCAAAGGGTAGACTATGCCAGCGGGGAGAAAAAGTTCAAGCGGGTGTATTCCAAGATCATCGGGCAGGATGATAAGGGTACGTATATCGTCAGGAGCCAGTCGCCTTTTAACGGGAAAACAGAGCAGCTCCGTTTCCGCGACAATCGTATCGAGATCTGTTTCATGGAGAATAACCTGAGCATCAAATGGACCTACCCGGTCATGCTTCCCAATGCAGACGGGGAGATCCAGGATATCCTGTTCATGGGCGACAGCCTTTATATTTTTTACGCGGCGGTAAACAAGGATGCCGGCACGAATGAGCTCTTTGCTGTGCAGGTGAACACCCTCAAAGGAGGCATTGAAAAAAGCCCGGTGAAGGTCGACGAGATCCAGTTCGACAAGAAACGCAACAAGGGCGTATTCTATATCGGGAAGAGTAAAGACCAGTCGAAATTCTTTTCCATGTATAAGCAGACCATTGCCGAGAGCGACAAGGTTGCGATCAATATGAAGGTGTATTCCGATACCTTTACCAGGTTATGGGAGCGCCGCTACGCCACGGATTTTACCGATGGCATTTTACTGCTGAACGATTACCAGCTCGACAACGACGGCAACGTGCTGCTGCTCACTTCCATCGACAGCGATAAAAAGGTGAACCGCGACAAACGTTATTCGCTGGCAGAGGCCGCCGCCTCGAAAGAGAGCCTGACCTATCATCCGCTGAGGCTCGAAAATTATTACATCACCGATCTGAAGCTGGCCATCGATTACCTGAATAATAAGATGGTGCTGGCGGGCTTTTTCTCCGAGCTGAACAGCTTTTCTTCTGCGGGAATCTTTTATACCACCATCGATCGCGCTACCGGCGAAACGAAACGTCTTTCCGAAAGCTTTAAGGCGAAGTTCCTGAACGAGTTCACCGGCGAACGTACCATTAACCGCGGTACCGAGCTGATCAATTATTACATCGACCGGATCGTGCTTCGCAGCGATGGCGGGGTGATCCTCGTGGCCGAATCGTATTATGTGACCGAATCGACCAATTACAACTCGTATTACCAGCTATACACCACCTCATACACCTATCACTACGATAACGTGCTGATCTTCTCTGTGAACAGGGAGGGTAAGCTCGATTGGGAGAACATTATCCGTAAGAACCAGGTATCGGAAGACGACGGCGCATTCTATTCCTCGTACATCATGGCAGTGGATGCCGACAAGATTCATTTCGTGTATAATAAATATGTGCAGCGCGGAACGGATGTGCTTCGGTTTACCGTGAACAACAAAGGGCAAAGCATTGAAAAGGTGCTGGTAAAAAGCGGTTCGGATATCCTGCTGATGCCGGGCGGAGGACGGCAGATCACTGCCGACCAGGTGCTGATCCCTTGTTTGCAAAAAAATAAGACTAACTTTATCCGTATTACATTTTAATGAAGGAATGATCGTAAAAGCATTCAAGAGTAAGTCACCGTTCAATGTCCTGTTGCTTTTCGCGATCATTATCGTGCTACGGATCCCATACCTGCTGCTCGATATCCCTATTCCTGTCTATACCTATAACGAGCCTTTCAGCGTATTCCTTTTTCATAACTTCCAGTTCATCTGGACGGATAAGCTCTGGAACGTGATCATTACCTCGGTGGTGATCTTCGCCCAGGCTTTATGGCTGAACAAGATCGTGATGGATTTCTCCCTGCTTTTCAGGGGAAGCTATTTGCCTGCCCTGTTCTATGTGATCATGGCGAGCATGTTCCCGACCTTTCTCACCCTCGATGCGGCCATCCTCATTACCTTTTCCCTGCTATGGCTGCTTACTAAGCTCTTCGGACTGTATAAAAGTAATCATGCGACCATGATCACCTTCGATTCGGGGATGATCATTGCCTGCACCTCTTTGCTTTATTTCCCTTCGGTGCTGTGGCTGCTGCTGATCTGGATCGCCTTGATCATCTTCCGCCCCTTTGCCTGGAGAGAATGGATATCGGGCCTGGCCGGCTTTATGCTGCCCTACCTGTTCGTGGCCCTGTTCTATTTCTGGAATGATGATATGCAGGCGTTCATCCGCATCTGGAGCCCGCTTAAGAACAGCCTGTGGATCACCAATATCCACATGTCGCTGATCGACTTCCTGCCCCTGCTGCCGATTACCCTTATTTTCCTCATCGCCCTGAACAAGATGAAGGAGAACTTTTATAAGAACGTGGTGCATGTGCGCAAATGCCAGCAGTTGCTCATCTTCACCATCCTGGTATCGGCGCTGGCCTATTATATCAAGCCCTCATTCCGCTTCAATCACTTTATCCTGCTGGCGGCCCCCCTGGCGGTCTTTATATCCTATTATTTCCTGGTAGCGAAAAAAGCCTGGCTGTCGGAGCTGCTGGTCCTGTTCCTAATGCTCTCGATCCTCTTTTTCCAGGTCTACTAAGGGTGCGAACCGGGTGGAAAGGCCTTATTCCAATGAAAAAAAATTCTACCTTTGCGGCATAATCCATTCCACACATGAATAAGTTCGGCGTTGTCGTTTTCCCGGGTTCTAACTGCGATCAGGATATGATCTATGTATTGGAGACCATCATGCAGCAAAAGGTTGTGAAGCTATGGCACAAAGATCACGACCTGCAGGGTTGCGATTTTATTGTATTGCCGGGAGGCTTCTCCTATGGCGATTACCTGAGATCGGGAGCTATTGCCCGTTTTTCGCCGATCATGAAGGAAGTAGTGGATTTTGCGAACAAGGGTGGCTATGTAATGGGTGTATGTAACGGTTTCCAGATCCTGGCGGAAGCCGGTCTGGTACCGGGCGCCTTGCTGCACAATAAGAACCGCAAGTTCATCTGTAATAATGTATACCTCAGATCGCAGACCCGCGATTCGCTGATTACCTCGCAGATCGATCCATCACAGGTATTAAAGATCCCGATCGCTCATGGCGAGGGTAACTATTTTACCGATGCCGATACGCTGAAAATGCTGAACGACAACGACCAGGTGCTGTTCCGTTATTGCGATGCCGAGGGGAACGTGACTTCCGAAGCAAACCCGAATGGTTCCATGGAGAACATTGCCGGGGTTTGTAACAAGGGACGAAACGTGTTCGGCATGATGCCGCACCCGGAACGTGCCGCGGATGCGGAATTATCGAATACCGACGGGATGATCCTGTTCGAATCGATCCTTTCTACCGTAAGCCTGTAAGTGATGAACCTGGTAATCGATAACGGCAATTCAAGAACGAAAGTAGCCTTGTTTGAAGCCGGGCGTTTACTGGAGATGATCATCCCTGAAATTCCTGATCCCGCGCACCTGGAAGCATTTGTTGCCGGGAGACCGGTACGCAGAGTGATCCTCTCGTCGGTCGGGAGCTTCCCGGAAGAGACCCGCGAATACCTGCGTTCCACCTTCGATTTCCTGGAATTTACCCGCGACCTCTCTTTCCCTTTTAATAACCGCTATGAAAGTCCGGAGACCCTGGGCCTCGACCGTATTGCCGCTGTATTAGGGGCCATGCAACTTTTCCCCGGGAAGAACAGTCTGGTAATAGATGCCGGCACCTGCATCACCTACGACCTGGTGACAGCGGCTAAGGACTATTACGGGGGAGCCATCTCACCGGGGACCCGTTTAAGGTTTGAGGCACTGCATAATTTTACAGCCCGGCTTCCGTTGGTGGAGTTAGAAAATAATTTTTCAGATCAGATCGGGAAGGATACCCGCCGGTCGATCCTTTCGGGAGTGCAGAATGGGATCCTGCACGAGGTAAAAGGCTTTATTTCGCACTTCCGGTCACAGTATCCCGATTTGCAGGTGCTGGTATGCGGGGGTGACCTGAATTTTTTTGATGCTCATTTGAAAAATAGCATCTTTGCCCAGCCCGACCTGGTTTTGATCGGATTGAATACGGTATTAGACAATACACATGACTAAACATAAAAAGCTTGCAGGTCTGTTGAGCGCGTTATTTCTTACTTCTGTAGCTCTTGCGCAAACGACCACCAGTTCTCCTTATTCACGTTTTGGTATCGGCGAGATCCAGAAGCCGGTGTTTACCCAGAGCCGGGGTATGGGTGGCATGAGCAATGGCCTGAGAAGCAACAGTTTCTTCAATTTTTCGAATCCCGCGTCTTACAGTGCGCTTACACTCACCACCTTCGAGGTATCGGCTTATGCCAAGACCTTAAGGCTCAGCAATTCAACCGCCACACAAACCAATTATAACGGATCCATTTCCTACCTGGCCTTTGGCTTCCCGCTTTCATCCAAGGCAGGCGCCAGCTTAGGGCTTGTGCCGTTCAGCGGGGTAGGCTACAAGGTTTCCGTGCCTACGCAGATCGCGGGCCTGGGCGATGTGACCCAGATTTTTGAAGGAAACGGGGGACTGAACCAGTTCTATATCGGTGGGGGATACAATATCCATAAAAATATCTCGATCGGGGTGAATGCCTCTTATGTTTTCGGGAGCATTAACGAGATCCGCGCGAATGAATTCAACGATACCCTGGCGTACTTCAATACCCGCCAGACCAATTCTACCTACATAGGTGATTTTTATTTTAACTACGGAATTCAATATTTTAAGGATATCAGGGAAAACCTGAGCCTGACCATCGGCTATTCGGGCGCGCTGAAAAGCAACCTGTCTGCGGAGCGTAATACCCTGGCCGAACGGTATCAGTATACAGCCGCCGGTTACGAAACACTGATCGATACGGTGCAGATGGCGGCGAACGGCAAGGGTAAGGTAGTGCTTCCGGCCTTTCATTCACTGGGTTTTGCTTTCGAAAAGAAGAACAAGTGGATCGTAGGTGCGGATGTGTCTACCGGCGCGTGGTCCACCTTTAGAAATTACGGGCAGGACCCGGGACTGAATAATTCTTTCGAGGTAAGCCTCGGCGGGCAGATCACCCCTGATTACAATGCGGTAGGTAACTATTTTAAAACGATGGATTACCGTTTAGGTGTCAATTACGGGCAGTCGAACGTAAAGATCAATAATGAAAACATTAACCAGGTAGGCGTCACAGCCGGCCTGGGCCTGCCTTTCCAGCGTTCAGGCTCTAAGATCAACCTGGCGGTGGAAGTAGGGCAACGGGGTAAGACCGGTGGCAACCTCATCCGTGAGGAATACCTGAATATCCATTTTGGCATTACCTTTAACGATAAATGGTTCGTTAAACGCAGGTACGATTAATTCCTTTCCCGGTGATAAATGATATGCGAATGATACAGCTCTCCCGGATCATGATGGTGCTCGCAGCCTTCGCCCTCGCTTCCTGCGAAAACGACCTGGCAAAGGTCGAGAAGATCGCATCGAACGAGGCCAGCCTTCCCGTGGAAACGAGCCGCGACATTAATATTATTTACAGTGATTCGGCCCGGGTAAAAGCGCAGCTGAGCAGCCCTTTGCTTAAATTTTACAAGGTCGCGAACCCCTATCACGAGATGCCCAGCGGGCTTAAGGTCGATTTTTACGGGGATGGCCTGAAGATCGAAAGTACCCTCACGGCTAAATCGGGCCGGAAATTCCAGAACCAGGGCATTATTGAAGTGAAAGACAGCGTGGTCGTTGTCAACGAAAAGGGTGAGCGCCTCAATACGGAGCGCCTGATCTGGAACGAGAAGACCCGTAAGATCTATACCGATAAGTTTGTCAAGATCACGACCCCTAACGAAGTGATCTACGGAGAAGGGATGGAAGCCAACCAGAACTTCACGAATTATAAGATTTTTAAGATCAAAGGCATCATCAATGTAAAGGATGATCCGGATGCCGCCGCCCCGGCCGGTGCACAGTAAATCACACCTTTTATCATCTTTCCATAAAGTCTTTCTTCTTCATTATGAAGAAGATATATTCCTATTTTTCGAAATTTTACGGAAGCATTCTAAATGAAATCTAAAAATTGTATCTTGCGCCCTCTAAAAATTTTTATTATCGTAAGTAATTATTTTTCAGTCATTAATAAGAAGAAAATATGGGTTTAATGAATTCAATGCGAAACAGAGGTGGATTACTGGTAGGAGTAATCGGTTTCGCCATTGTGGCTTTCCTGGTAGGTGATGTGATCGTTTCCGGACGAAGCTTCTTTAACAGCAACAATCCTGATGTCGGAGTGATCTCAGGGGAAAGCATCTCGTATAAGGAATTTCAGGCGCGTCTTGAAAAAAGTACAGAGAACTACAGGGCGCAAAGCGGCCAGAATACGATCGATGATGCTACGAACGGCTACCTGATCGACCAGACATGGAACCAGGCAATCTCCGAATTGCTGATGAACAAGAGCATCAAAGCTTCCGGCGTATCGGTAAGCAGCGAAGAATTGTTCGATATGGTACAGGGCCCGAACCCGCACCCGGAAGTTCGCCGTGCATTTACAGACCCGAACACAGGCCTGTTCGACCCTGCGCAGGTGATCAACTTCCTGAAAACAATGGATCAGAGAGATCCTTCCGGTGAAACACGCAAGCAATGGCTTACGTTCGAGAAAAGTGTGAAGGAAGAGCGTCTGCGCCAGAAATATTTCAGCCTGGTTAAAGCAGGTATGTATATTACCAATGCCCAGGCAAAAGAAGACTATACCGAGAAGAGCCGTACGGCTGATATCCGTTTTGTAATGCTTGATTATGCAAGCATCTCTGATTCGGCGATCAAGGTTTCGGAATCGGATATGAACGCTTACTATAGCTCAAACAAATACCGTTTCCAGCAAAAGGACAACGTACGCAGCTTCGATTATATCTATGTGGATATCAATCCTTCTGCGGAAGATACGGCAGCTACCCTGAAAATGATCAATGAAATGGCAGAAGGCCTCAGAACCTCTGTAAACGATTCAGCATACGTAGCATTGAACACAGAAACACCATACACCGGCGCGTTTACCAAGAAAGGCCAGTTATCTCCGGCGATCGACAGCATTATGTTCGGCGCGGCGATAGGCACTGTATACGGTCCGTATTTCGATGGAGGAGCGTTCCGCGTAGCTAAGCTGATCGCGGTGAAGCAAATGCCTGATTCGGTACGTGCACGTCATATCCTGCTCCCGGCCAGTATGGGGCCAGCTGCAAAAACAACAGCCGATAGCCTGAAGAAAGTGCTGGATGAAGGTGGCAATTTCGCTGCTCTTGCTCTGCAGTATTCATCTGATGGTTCTAAAGACAGAGCCGGAGACTTAGGATATTTCGATCAGCATGCCATGGTTAAGCCATTCAGCGATGCCTGCTTCTTCGGTAAAAAGGGTGACCGTGTGGTGGTGAGCAGCCAGTTCGGTGTGCACATCATCGAGATCATGGATCAGAAGAACTTTAACAAGACCGTACAGGTGGGTGTGATCGATCGTAAGATCGAGCCAAGCCAGTCGACACGCCAGACATTATATGCGAAAGCGAACGGCCTGATCTCTACCGTGAAGAACACGGCTGATTTCGAAAAGGTGGCCCTGGTTGATGGTGTTGGAAAACGTGTCGCAGAGAACGTGAAAGAATCTGACCGTTTCATCGCAGGCCTGGAAAGTCCGCGCGAGCTGATCCGTTGGGCATACAAGGCTGAAAAAGGCGATGTATCTCCATTATTTGAGATCGGTAACAAATACGTGTTTGCAAACATGACCCAGATCAAAAATAAAGGAACCCTGGCTTTGGAATATGTAAAGGCAGAAGTAGAAGCGGGTGTGAAAAAGGAAAAGAAAGCAGAGATGCTGAAAGAAAAGCTGAATGCCGGAGGTGCGAACCTGGAGGCTGTTGCTCAGAAAACGGGCTCGGCGGTAACGCCTGCTACCGGTCTTAACTTCGCGTATCCGGTGATCCCGGGTGTGGCCAGAGAGCCGGAAGTAGTAGGTACGGTATTTGGTCTTACCAAAGGAAAGGTGTCTAAAGCGATTGCCGGACAAAGAGGTGTATATATGGTAGATGTGACGAACTTTAACGAGCCGGCGCCTATCACTGACTATACTCCTGCGAAATTCCAGCTTAGCAATGCCATCGGGCAGCGTGTAGAGTCTTCTGTCATGGAAGCCCTGAAAGCGAAGGCGGATATCCAGGATAACCGTGTAAAATATTATTAATCAATAAAGGGATCATTCCCCGGAGCGTCTTTATGTCGGCATGACCCGATGTAAAGACGCTTTTTGTTTGTTACCGCGCCAAAAAGAACAGGTAGCGGTATATTCCTGAGAATATTCTTAATTTTGAAACTTAAATAAAAGCATGTTTGTTATATACCCCGGTATTATAATGAATAGAAGATGGAAAATACAGGTATCATAGTGAACAAAGTGGCCGGCAGCGGCCTGGTCTCTTTCGACCTTGCCGACTACTACCATAGCGGGGAACGGGTATTATACGATATTAAAGACAATCTCTTTCACGGTCTTATGCTGCGCGAGAAAGACTTCAGGGCTTTCCTGAAGGAACACGACTGGGAGCAGTATAAGGACAAGAATGTGGCCGTTTATTGCAGTGCCGACGCCATTGTGCCTACCTGGGCTTATATGCTGTTGGCTACTAAGATTGAGCCTTACGCTCACCTGGTGGTTTTCGGAGATATGAATGCCCTGGAAGATGCGCTCTTCAGGGAAGCGATCGCAAAGATCGACCTGGAAAAATATAAAGATCAGCGCATCGTTGTTAAGGGGTGCGGCGATATCCCGGTGCCGGTATCGGCTTATGTTGAGATCACCCGGAAGCTCAGGCCCATAGTAAAAAGTTTAATGTACGGCGAACCCTGTTCGACGGTACCCCTTTATAAGAATAAAGACTAAAAACATACCAGGCTTCTGATGAAAAACACCTTGCTCATCCTGATTCTTTCCTTAGCTGTTCAGACCACACAGGCTCAGAAACTCCCCGAATATAAGACCGGGGCATTCCAGGCCGGCGAAAAATTAAAGTATGAAGTGAAATATGGCTTCATTACAGCCGCAGAAGCGACTTTGCAGGTGGAAGACGGTAAAAAAGAAATGAACGGGAACAAGGTATTTCATTACATCGCGAATGGCAAGACCACCCGGTCTTTCGACTTCTTTATGAAGGTAAGGAATCGTTACGATTCGTACGTAGACCAGGATAACTTCCTGCCGTACCAGTTCACCGAGAATGTGAAAGAAGGTAATTACCGCCGCGATTCCTATGCGAATTTCGATCAGGTCAGGAATAAAGTGGTGGCCAGCAAAGGAAATTATTATGTGCCTGATAACACCTTCGATGTGATCTCGGCCTTTTACTTTGCCCGCTGCCTCGACATTAAATATATGAAGGTAGGCGATAAGTTCAACTTGAACTACTTTCTCGACGACGGACATTACCCGCTTGAGGTGGAATATATAGGAAAGGAAGTGATCAAGACCACTACGAATGCCTCAAATTCAGTCCTACACTTCAGCCGGGCCGTGTGTTCCGCAAGGATAGCCGTATGTATCTCTGGATCACCAATGATGCGAACCGTATCCCGCTGAAAGTGGAAGTAGAGATACTGATCGGATCCCTGGTGCTCGAATTGCAGTCGTACGAAGGGCTTAAGAACGAAATGACCTCCAAAAGATAAGATGATCAGTTTAGGAAATACCTTGATTTCGGATGATGTCATCCAGGAAAAATTCATTTGCAACCTCGAAAAGTGCAAAGGCGCCTGCTGTGTGGAAGGCGACATAGGAGCTCCACTGCTAAAAGAAGAAGCCGAAATTCTGGAACGGCTCTATCCAAAATTTAAACCTTATCTGACCAAAGAAGGGATACAGGCGATTGAAAAGCAGGGCACCTGGGAAATTGACCCTAATGACGGCGAATATGTAACCCCTATGGTGGAAAACCGCGAATGCGTGTATGTCACTTATGATGAAAAGGGAATCACAAAATGCGGCATTGAAAAGGCTT
>CALNCF010000225.1 GCA_937875035.1 uncultured Sphingobacteriaceae bacterium
ATTCTGCTTCACCACATCATTCTTCCGCGCGATCATCTGCTTCAGATCTACTTTCAGATCCTTGATATTGATCCCGTGCGTTTTAAATGTATGCTCCGCATTATGAAAATGCTCGGAAGAATCCAGCAGGGCTTTCGAAGGGATACAGCCTACATTCAGACAGGTACCACCAAGGGTCGGATATTTTTCTACGATCGCGGTCTTCAGGCCCAGCTGCGCGCAGCGGATAGCGGCCACATAACCACCGGGACCAGAACCAATAACTACAACATCATATTGCATAATCTCAGGTTTTATTTTTTGTAATGATAAAAGCCCTGCAAACGCAAGGCTTTATGTATGGGTTATACTCCTAATAATAATCTTGCAGGGTCTTCCAGGAATTGTTTCACCCGGACGAGGAACCCTACCGATTCTCTTCCATCGATAATACGATGGTCGTACGACAGGGCTACATACATCATCGGGCGGATCACTACCTGGCCATTAACGGCAACAGGGCGCTCCACGATGTTGTGCATACCTAAGATCGCAGACTGGGGCGCGTTAATGATCGGGGTCGACATCATCGAACCGAACACCCCGCCATTGGTAATGGTAAAGGTTCCGCCCGACATCTCTTCGATCGTCAGCTTGCTTTCTCTCGCCTTACCGGCCAGCTCAAGCACCGCCTTTTCAATTTCCGCCAGGTTCATGCTGTCCGCATTCCTGATCACCGGCACGACCAATCCTTTCGGGGCAGATACCGCAATGGAAATGTCGGCATAATCATGGTATACGATCTCTTCACCATCGATCATCGCGTTCACGGCAGAGAACTCTTTCAGCGCTTCACAAACCGCTTTCGTAAAGAAAGACATGAAGCCCAGTCCTACACCAAATTTCTCCTTGAATTTATCCTTGTATTTTCCGCGCAGCTCCATGATCGGCGACATGTCCACTTCGTTGAATGTGGTCAGCATAGCCGTTTCATTTTTCACCGTTACCAAACGGCGGGCTACTGTTTTACGGAGATTCGACATTTTTTCACGACGGGCATTACGCGCACCTGCTACTTTAGGAGCCGTTGCCGCCGCAGGAGATGTTGTCGCAGGTTTAGCCGCTGCCGGCTTGTTCGCTGCTGCCATCGCATCTTCCTTCGTAATACGTCCGTCCTTACCGGTACCGCTTACAGCTGCCGCGTCCACTCCCTTTTCGGCAAGAATTTTTGCTGCTGCCGGAGAAGGATGTCCGCTTGCATACGAAACAGATGGTTCAGCTACCGCCGATGGCGCTGCTGCCGGTTTTTCTTCCTTCGCTGCTGCCGGCGCTGCTTTTTCTGCAGGAGCAGGAGCGACCGAGGCTTTCGCGTCTGTATCAATTTCACAAACTACTGTTCCAACGGCAATGGTTTCGCCTTCGCTTACCTTTGTCTTCAGAACGCCCGCCTTTTCTGCGGTCAGTTCGAATGTCGCTTTATCAGATTCGAGTTCTGCAATTATTTCATCCATCTCCACATAATCACCATCATTTTTAATCCACCTGGATAATGTTACTTCCGAGATCGATTCCCCTACCGGCGGAATTTTAATTTCAAGACCCATATTCGTATGTTTTAATTATTTTTTTCGGGATGTATTCTTTGTTGCTGCCGTTTTCTTCGCTGCCGTCT
>CALNCF010000226.1 GCA_937875035.1 uncultured Sphingobacteriaceae bacterium
CGCCTTTAGGCATTTTCAGCATACCTGGTACATTTTCAAGTAAAAATGCATCAGGTTGTCCGAGCACAAAATGCCTAAAGGCGTGTAGATACTGGTGAGGAATGAGCCGGTACCAGCGCTGAGCTGGCAGGCAAAGGCATAATATTCCTTAGCTCCACCGGACTTGAAGAACTGTGCCTTCGAATCGGGAAGCAATGCCTGGTTCAGCATGGTTCCAGCATGTGATGCCGATGCGTAGAAATACACATTGCTCTGGTCGCCTACCGCTGCCGAGAAATTCTTGTAGGAGCTGTTTTCCTTTAGGATCTGCAAGGACACATAATCATCGATATAAGATTTTAACAGCTCGCGGCTTGCCGCCAGGATCATGCGGTCTTCGATCGTTACGTAATAATTCGCTTCAAAATCCTGGAAGAATTTACCCCCGCAGAGGAACATCCATTTACGTACGAACATGGGACGGATGACCAGGTTCTTGTACGATTCGGCTGCGGGGATGCGTCCGTTCTGCATTTCGATACCCTGCACCTCTTCCATAAGCTGCTGAACACGTTCCGTATTTTTTAAGCGCATCAGGGCAACCTGGTCGGCTTTGTCCGATCCGTATAACCTGTCGTAACCGACCAGTGCCATTTCCGCGCCCATCAATTGGGGCAGCTCGGCAGCAAAGTCGATCCGGTATTTCGTATTCAGCCGTTTCAGCTCGGCATCGCGCAGAAACTCCTTGCGCTTGCGGAGCCAGGCGGCTGTAGACTGAAGGAAGACAGCGGGATCGGAAATTCCGTAGAGATAAAAATAAGCCAGTCGTGAAGAAAAGTATGCCGGCAAGACAGAAGACTGCGGAACCTGCCCTTCGAACACATGCAGGAGATCGTCGGGACCGGTCAGCGTATGCCCGTTAAGCATCCAGGCATCGGGCTTATAATTGATGTCGAGCACAGCCATGCCCGCCAGTTGCGACAGCATGTCGAAGCGATTGTTATAGCGGGTGGAAACAAAGGTTTCGAGCAGTTCCGGAAATGCCTGGTAATTAATATACAGGCCGGCGATGGATTGCTTGCCCTTTAATTCCCTCGCCTGCTTGAAGGCTGGTTGTGATGCGAATGATTTCCCTTCGCCATACTGGCGCAGGGCATCTTCGACCAAAAAGGGTGTAAAGCTGATGAGCAATACCTGGTCGGAAAAGGAGAAGCATAAACGTTTGCCGCTCTCTTCGAAATAGAGCTCATAAATACGGGTGTCGCCGAAGTTCCGTTCGGAGAGGGTGTTCTTGGGACTGAGCAGCTCTTTGAAAAGCACTTTCGGGTCGCCGAAGGATTCGCGCTTGCAGAAGGCTACATAGAGCACCCCTAACCGGTTGGCTGTAGCCTTGTGTACGGAAGCAAGAATTTTCTGCCCGGTAAAAACATCCTTAACAGCCGGGTTGTCCAGCAGGTGTTGCTTAAAGAAATCAAGCTCCTCGCGAAGCGCGGGTAATACGATGGAAGAAACAAGAGGACTGTTTCGGTACAGGTCGAATACACTCTGATCCTGGTGAAACTCCATCACCACCGAGGCATTGCGGGGAATACGGGAGAAGAGCGCAGCATCATCAGCACGATTGAACCCACCATTGAAATAGTAAAATATGAGTACAAAAATGAGGGTGAGTAAGGCAGATGCTGCTATAATAATTTTCTTCATCCTGATTTTTTCCACAAAAATAGGTTCTTTACGCAATTATGATGAATATTGTTGATAACAGGGTTTTCCACAATTGTGATATATGTATCTTTAGCAAACGTCCCGCCTGCCAGGCGGAATGAAACCCTCAGTTAATCATCGCATGAAAAAACTCATTCTGATCTCTGGTATT
>CALNCF010000227.1 GCA_937875035.1 uncultured Sphingobacteriaceae bacterium
AGCGGTGCATGGTGATGAATATCTTCACCCAACACAAAAGAGCCGCCATTGTCCGACCAGAAACCGTCCAGCTCTGCCGACACATCGATATTGACCAGGTCGCCTTCCTTCAGCAGGATATCAGAGGATGGCATGCCATGGGCGATCTCGTGGTTCAGGCTGATACAGCTCCAGCCCGGGAATCCATAGGTGAGCTTCGGGGCAGACTTGGCACCATAGCTGTTCAGCAATTCGCCGCCGTACTCGTCGAGCTCCCTGGTGCTCATCCCCGGCCGCGCATAGTCGCGCATCTTCTGTAAGGTAGTGCCGACGATCTCGCTGATGCGGGTGATGCCTTCTAATTCTGCAGGTGATGTAATAGACATAGGTATCTGTTTTTAAAATGGCCCGGATCATCCGGGCCATGCAATGCTGTGTATTAACGACCGGGTAAGCCGACCATCTTAGGCTTTGGTGTATTCTCTTCTGCGTAAAAATCCCATGCGGCCTTGCTGATCTTCGCGATCACCTCTTCCTGGGTCTTTTCAGACGCGGTGGATTTTGATATAAAGATGGCGATGGCCAGCTGTCTTCCGTTCGGAAGCGTGATCACACCTACATCATTCGTGGCGCCCGTCAGGCCTTGCGCGTTTGCACCTGATGATCCTGTTTTATGGGCGACGACCGTTTTTGCAGGCAGCAATCCTTTAATGCGGTTCGGACCTGTACTGGTTTCTGTCATCATTTCGATGAGCAGGTTGCTGTTGGCTTCGGAAATAACCTTGCGCTGGTACAGGATGTCGAGCAATTGTAGCATCGCGGCAGGCTCTGTCCAGTTGCTGTACTGTACCTCCCAGTTGGCAGCCATTTGTGCTTCGGTAGCAGCAATAGCGATCTCGTTTACGCCGATGGAGTGAATATACTCCTGTACTTTTTGCGGTCCCCCGGCGATCCTGAACAGGATGTCGCAGCCGATATTGTCGCTTTGAGAAACGGTATAGCTCATAATGTCGCGGATCTTCATGCGTACATTTCCCTCCGGGTATTTATCACGGATCGGGCTCCAGGTTTTCTTTACGAGGTCTTTCTTTTCGATCAGGATCTCATCGTCCAGCGAGATCACTTCCCGCTCGGCCATATCAAGTATCGCCATCGCGAGCGGGAACTTATAGACACTTTGCATCGGGTAATGCTTGTTGCCGTTTACCATAATGGCTTCGCGGTTGTCGAGCAGCATGAGCGCTACGCCTACATCGCCCTTGGCCGCTTTACTGATCTGTTTGATCCGGATCTTGAGTGAATCTGCCTGTGCAAAACCCCGCGAAGGCAGGAATGAAAATAAAGAAAGAATGAAGATGGCAGCAAGGCCGCGTGTTACATGTCTGGTCATTGGGAATCTGGTTGAATTTTTTAATGGACTATCGTAAATATATAAACTAAACGTTGTTTCGATCGGGTTGGACCGATCATTTCGGTAAAGGGTATCAGTTGAAAGGAAGCTTCTTAACCAGGTCTTCCTTGCTGATATAGCCCGAATGCTTCCACTGTTGCTGCTGGTCCTGGTAGAACAGCAGTACCGGCAAGGCATCGATCTGCAGCTCTTTGGCGATGCTCTTGTTTGCGTCCGCATCGATCCGGACGATCACCAGTTTGCCGGCCATTTCCGAGCTCAGCTCCCGGAGATAAGGCTCCATTTTTTTGCAGGGCGCGCACCAGTCGGCATAGAAATCAATAAGCACCGATTTACCCGATGCCAGCAGGGAATCATATTGTGTACGGGTCATGCCTTGCTGCAGGGCAGGACTGCCCGCGGTCATGCCATCCGAATTCCATTTCATCAATCCACCCTTGAGCTCGTACACTTCCTTAAAACCCATGGCACGCATTTTAGCCGCGGCCTGTCCGCTTCTTCCGCCGCTCAGGCACTACACGAAAGCGGTTTTGTTCTTATCATAGGCAGAGATGTTCTCTGTAAAGTCAGGGCTGTTCCAGTTAATGTTCAGGGCTTTCGGCAGGTGATCGCCGGAAAATTCTTCCGGTGTACGCACATCAATAATGTACGCGTCCGGAGTGGCGCTCATCTTCGCGGCAAATTCTTTAGGCGCGAGCACTTGCGAAGTGTTTTGCCCGTTGCTGCATGCCGAAAACAGGAGAGCAGCGATCAGCAGGAATAAAAAGGGGTATCTCATAATCAGGATTTGAAAGCCTGAAATTAAGAAAGCTTTCCGTCTTTTTCAACCGCGAAGCGATTTAGCCTTAATGGGAAACCGCTTTCAAACCGATCACCGAGCGTAACGATGAAGAATACACGCCAGAAATCGGCAGGTTCTTTAAACAGGAAGATACCGACCAGCACGGTACCAACGGCACCGATCCCGGTCCAAACGGCATAGGCCGTACCCATAGGAAGCGTCTGGCTTGCTTTGTACAGCAGGAACATGCTCACAGACAGGCAGGCCAGGAAGCCTGCTAACCAGAGGCTGGCGGCTGTACCTGTAGCGTCTTTGGCTTTACCCAGGCAGGTGGCGAAGCCTATTTCAAACAATCCCGCGATAATTAATAAGATCCAGTTCATGGTGTATGACGTTGAGTGATTCAATAGTTATTCCGGCTGTAAAGGTAAACGAATTATCGGTGTTCCTCCGGTTCGGCCAAAGAGATCAGGGCCCGGATGGTTTTCAGGTTGCGCGTGGTACCGGTCACCTTTAAGCTTTTCTCCAGGAAATTATTGTGGATTTTGGTATTGCCATAACCATTGCTGCAGTATACATAGGCGATGGTATCTTTGATCACCAGCCTTTCGGGTGCAAGGGTCGGTTCCATCTCTTGCAGCTTCGCAAGCGGTCCGGCAGCGGGCGCCGTTGCCAGGAAGGTGGTGTACAGCAGGTCCGGGTTCATGCCGGGCTCCTGCAGGAATGGATTCTGCTCCAAAGCCTTTTTAAAATCCGCCAGGCCGATCACCAGTACAGCTACCTCAAAGCCGAACTGCTGCGCGATCTTTTTTTCTATGCTTTCTGCAAGCAGGCTGCTGTCTTTCCCCGCAGCATCGAACACCACGTTGCCGCTCTGGATATAGGTTTTAACCCTGTTCAGCTTCAGCTCCTCGAGCAGCTCACGCAACTCGCTCATGGGTACTTTTTTATGCCCGCTTACATTGATGCCCCGGAGCAGCGCGATATAGGTTTTCATAAGGTCGTGCATTTAAATGAAAGGCTTAAAGATACAGGCTTCGCGGATATAATAAATAGTAAAGGCGCAGATTTCCCTGCACCTTTACTGTCCTAATTGATACTATTTAACCCAGGGGTTACGGAAATTTCACCAACCATTCCTCACCACATATTATGGTTCGGATAGGTTTGATCAGTCTTTTGATTACATCCACTTAAATACCCTTGACTGTACAGGTATCCCGGGGGTATTGGATGTATGAATTACCTGCTGCGCTCAGGCAGATACCAGGGTAGTAGTAGCACCAAGGGGTGTCAGGCTGTAATAGGTATTGTCGTTCAGGTCTTGCGTTTCTGCGAGCCCGCTTTTTACAAAGCCTTGAAGGATATCGCTGATATTGGCTTCAGGGATGTGCGTGGTTTTGCTGATCCCGGTAACGGTCCTGTTCTTATACCTGGAGTTCTGCATATCGGTCAGCACACGGATCAGGTCGGCGGCATTGTCGTTTAACATGTCGGTGGTAACATTGCCGGTTGCTGTGATCTGCTGAGCGATAGCCGATACCTGTACTTCATTGGTCTTGACAGGCTCGGTCTGGGCATTCAGAAGTTCCTGCTTTATATTCTCGGTCTGGCTTTGCTGTGTCTGCACCTGTTGTTCCAGGTTGAAGATGCGCGTGGCCAAGGTGTTTAAAATGGCCTTGGCAAAGATGGAGCCCAGCAGACAATATCCTGCAAATACAAAATACAGGAGCTCGCTGGTATTGTTAGGGGTGAAGAGTGAGCTTGAGGTCGTATAAAGGAACATCGGGATCAGGGTAGATCCGCAAAGCCCCATGCTGAGGTGCATATAGAGCTTACGGTCGCGGAGAAAATGCTGAGGGTATTGTTCCGTTGACCGCGAGTCTGCCGACAGGTAATTGATGAGCCCGCCGATTACACCTGTAATGATGATGATCCAGATCATCAGGCAATAGTCGAGGTTATTATTGTTCAGGATCAGGGAAACCGGGTTCGGAAGCTGTTGCAGGCTGTCGCTTGCTTTAGCGAGGGTATCCATATATAATGGTGATTAGTTTTCGCTAATATATTCTGTTTAATTCGTTATTCAAATATTTATAGTATGTATTTTTAGAATATTTGTTATATTATTTTGTTTCGGGTCTGCTCTTCTGAACAGGGGTATACCAAAAAAGCCGGCTGTATAGCCGGCTTTTTCAAACTAATATTTGGAAAACCTGGGAACTAATAGTGTTCTACCGCAGCTTTGATCTTTTTAAATACCGCATCATTCACATTAGCCAGCGGAGCACGGAGCGTATCGCCGCAGATGTTCATCACCTTCAGGGCTGCTTTGATCCCGCCCGGCGAGCCGTCGGCAAACAGCAGGTTGATCACATCAATGAGCTTATAATGCAGCTTGCGCGCTTTGTCATATTCACCGGCCAGGGCATAGCGAACCATGTTCGAAAAGTCCTTCGGGAACGCATTCCCAACTACCGAGATAACACCGTTCGCGCCCAGGGCGATCATCGGCAGGGTAATGCCGTCATCCCCCGAGATCATCATGAAATTCTTCGGCTTGTGCTTCAGTATCTGCATGAACTGTTCGAAATTACCGGAGGCTTCTTTCACACCCAAAACATTCTTTACTTCATGCGCAATGCGCAGGGTCGTATCGGCCGTCATGTTCGAGCCTGTTCTCGAAGGTACATTATAAAGGATCACCGGCAGGGGAGAGCTTTCCGCGATCATCTTATAATGCTGGAACAATCCTTCCTGGTTAGGCTTGTTATAATAAGGCGCTACAGAGAGCACCGCTGCAAAGCCCGATTTGTCGAAGCTCTTCAGGGTGTCGCAGATCTCCCGGGTATTGTTCCCGCCGATCCCGGCTACTACCGGCAATCTTCCGTCGTTCACTTCCAGCACAAAGTCGAATACCGCCTTTTTCTCATCCTTGCTCAGGGTTACCGATTCACCGGTTGTTCCCATCGGAACCAGGTAGTCTACCTTGTTGCTGATCAGGTGCTGGATAAGCTTTTTAAAGCTCTTGAAATCGATGCTGCCATCGGTGCGGAAGGGCGTGACAAGCGCGACGCCTGTGCCGCTAAGGTTTGCTTTCATAAACGGATTTTAAACGAAGGTACAGGTAATTACTTTTTTAGCTCTTTTAAATAATGACGCATCGTATCGATGTAATGGATCAGGTCACCCGAAGGATCATCGATCATAAAGTCATAGGCATTTACATTTCCCGGGTGATACCGCCCGGTTCTCAGCCTGGCCCGCGATAAAGACGCGATGTAATTCAGGGAGAACGGGTTGGTATGGTTCAGGCTCAGCAGCAGGTCGAATTCCTGCTTGTAAAACTTTTCGATCAGTCCGCGTTTAGGGCGGTGAAAAAAATCAAAATCACGATCGAAGATGTAATGCGGATCCTTAATTTCTTTGTGCTTTTTACGATAGTCCTTAATAGCGATATATCCCAGATATTCCACATCCTTGTCCAGATCCTTTAATTCACTGATAAACTCATGAGCCGTTTGCAGCTCTGCATCCGTATGCGCGCAGAATAGCACACCTATGCGCCTGGCTTCCGACCACATCACGGTTTCACGCGGAACCCTTCGGTTCAGCAGGTCCCTTTTCAGTTTCCTGCGGGCAAAGAGATGCGTTATTTTTTTCAGTTGTCTTTTCATACGGTACGTTCCAAACCGGTACAAAGGTATTATTTTATCATCAGTTCCAGTTCTTCTTCGCTGATGATCGGGATATTCAGATCCTGCGCTTTCTGCAGTTTGCTTGGTCCCATATTCTCTCCGGCTACGAGGTAGCTGAGCTTCGC
>CALNCF010000228.1 GCA_937875035.1 uncultured Sphingobacteriaceae bacterium
AGGATGGCATTGATAGCCAGCAGCACGAAGATGATGCTGATATAGGCCACGAAGGTCTTCTCGCCCTTATACTCTTCTCTGACCGATTCTTTCTTCTGGATCAGGAAGATGCCCACACCCAATATCAGGATCAGGGCATGAAAGGTCCGCGAGAAAAGCCAGGTGAACGAAGTGATGTCAGTGTTCAGGCTCGGAAGCTTGATCATCTGGTCGGAGGTAAGGATATGAACGATGTCGAGCATGCTCGCGCAGAACAAGGCCACGCCTACGATCGGTGTGCTCACATTTCGCTTAATGGAGTAATCGACGAAGGCCAGGATCACGGTTAGGAACGCGATCGAAATGGAGAAGCTCACCAGCATGGTATGCACGAAACGCCCGCGCAGCAAGGGATGCAGGTCCTTGTTGCTTTGCAGCTCGTTCAGGATGGTGCGGTCGTCGAGGTCAAGCAGGTGATTCGACAGGTCGAAGCTCACCCCGCAAAGGTTGAGGAAAGTAGGCATGACGCAGAGCAGCAATGTCACCCAGATCAATACCGGGGGAATATTGTATTTGTTCCGCAGTACGCTTACTTTCCTCATGGTTAAATATTGAACGACTTCATCTTATTGTATAAGGTTTTACGGTCGATGTTCAGTAATTGTGCCGCCTTGGTCTTATTGAAGTTCACCTGCCGCAGCACATTGATAATGGTTTCATATTCGGCTTCCATGGCTGCCGATTTTAGGTCGGAACCGGAAGTGTGATTGTTCCCGTTCGTGCTCTCCGCGAAAGAGAGGCGGATGTTGTTCACAATTTCCTGCGGAAGGCTCCTCGATTCGATATGATCACCGGTGCACAGCAATGCTGCGCGTTTAATTACGTTGTTCAGCTCGCGCAGGTTACCCGGCCACTGGTAGGTCATAAAGCTTTCTTCCACTTCAGTGCTGAACCCCTTGATGTCCTTCTGTAGCTCATGGTTTGCCTTGTCCAGGAAATATCCCGCAAATATCATGATGTCATGGTTGCGGTCGCGCAGCGGTGAAAGCTGGATGCCGAACTCGTTGAAACGATGGTAAAGGTCCTCGCGGAACTTGCCCTTAGCCACCGCTTCTTGCAGGTTCTCGTTCGAGGCGACAATGATGCGTACATCAAGGTCGATCTCCTTGGTGCCGCCGATCTTTTTCAGCTTGCGCTCCTGTACTACCCGCAGCAGCAGGGTCTGTATTTCATACGAAAGGTTCGCTACTTCATCGAGGAACAGCGTGCCGCCGTTGGCCAGCTCGAAATGCCCGATCTTGGTATTGAGCGCTCCTGTAAAGGAGCCCTTTTCATGTCCGAACAGCTCGCTTCCGGCCAGCTCTTTGGAGAGCGCCCCGCAATCCATCGCGATAAAAGGCTGGTTGCTGCGGTTGCTGCGGTCGTGAATGGTACGGGCCACCGATTCCTTACCTGTTCCGGTTTCACCGAAGATGATCACACTGTAATTGGTCGGAGCTACGAGGTCGATCTGCCGGTAAAGCTCTTTCGCCTGCTTGCTCTCTCCCACAATATATTTAGGCTCGGAGGCTGGTGTCGACATTGCCTTCGGACGGCTCTCTGCCGGTTTATGATTGGCCTGCGCGGCAACCGGTTGCGCTGCCTGTTCGGGAGCGCGCCTCGCTTCCAGCGCTTTCGCAATGGTGCGCAGGATCTCTTCAGGGAGCAGGGGCTTGGTTACGTAATCGAACGCGCCCATCTTGATGACCTGTACAGCTACTTTAATATCCGAATACCCGGTGATCATAATGAAAGCGATACCGGGATCGATCTCCCGCATGCGTGTCAGGATCTCTGTACCGTCCATATCACCCAGGCGGAAATCACACATCACCAGGTCGAACTTCTCTTTGGAGGCGATCTCCAGGGCTGCGTTTCCGCGGTGCGTAGTCGTTACCTGGTACCCGTTCTTTTCGAGGAACCTGCTCAACAGCTGGCAGATATCCACATCATCATCAATAATTAAAATCTTTTCCATTTCTGTTTTCATACATTATCCTCCTTGAGTAGGTCTTCTTGAGTAATTTCACGTTGCTTGACCAGCACTGCGTATTCTTTGGGTACAATCTTTCCACCCAGCCGTTCTGCATAGGCCTGGGTAAATTCTGCTCCAAAATACAATATGATGGAGGAATAATAGACCCATAATAAAATAATTATTATTGATGCTGCTGCGCCATAGGTAAAGCCCAGGTTCGACATGCTGAGGTAAAGGCCGATCAGGAATTTCCCGAGCAGGAACAGCAGGGCCGTAACGACCGAGCCGACCAGCACATCCTTCCAGCGGATCTTTACATCCGGGAGCACTTTAAAGATCACCGCGAAGAGCAGGGTAATGATCATAAAGGTAAAGCTGAAGCTCAGTATTTCGGCAAGGCCGATGCTGAAATCAGGGAAGAACCGGGTGATCTTCGTACTGAAAGCCGTCATGATGCCATTTACAGTCAGCGAGACCATGAGCACGAAGCCCATGCTTACCACGATGGAAAAGGAGAGGAGACGGTTGATCAGCACTTTCAGGAAGCCTTTTTTAGGCTTGGGCTTTACCCCCCATATAAAATTGATGGAGTCCTGGATCTCGGCAAAAACGCCCGTAGCGCCTAACAGGAGAGTGCCAAGCCCGATGCTGGTCGCGAGGTAGTTATCCTTGCCCAGGTTCGCGTTCTTGATCATTTCCTGGATCTGTATAGCGGCATCGCTGCCCACCATCCCCCGGATCTGCACATAGATTTCTCCAGCTACCGCCTGCTCTCCGAAGAAGATCCCGCATAATGAGATGATCACAATGAGCATGGGCGACAGGGAGAAGATCGTATAATAAGCCAGGGAAGCGCTCATCTTCATTGCCTTGTCATTCGAAAATTCGCGGAAAGTATCCTGTATGATTTCCTTGTAGAGGGTAAATTTTTGGGTCATAGGCATCAATTAAGCACCAACCTGGTGAATAATCGTATTAATTTCCTGGCGGGTGAAGGGCTTGCCTACAAAGGCATCGGCACCATTCGAAATAGCCGCCTGTCGTTCTTTGGTACTGTCAAAAGCACTGATCACAATGATCTTTGTCTGGGGATACATTTCCCGTATTCGTGGCAGGAATTCCATTCCTGAACCATCCGGCAGGTTCACATCCAGGAAGAGCAATGAGGGTGTTTCATCATGGAGCAGGGTACTTCCATCGTGCAGGGAATGGGCATAACTCACCTGTCGATCGTTCTGTCTGAGTATCCTGGCCAATAAAAAACAAATATCAATCTCATCGTCGATGATAGCTGCTTTGTTATTCATATCATTCATCTTACCGTAAGATACTCAAATATTATTCCGCGAACGAATAGGGGCGGACGGAACTGTTCCGAATGAAAAAAGCCCCGTCTGATGACGGGGCTCCTGTATGTAAGAAACGAAACGAGGCTCAGATGTTGAAGTTCAGCGGGCTCACCCTGCCGTTCATGTCTTTCTGGTAAGCAAAAGGGAATGACCGGAGCTGCATACGCTCTTCTTCGGTGTTGATGAACCGGGCTACCACGGCAAAGGGCTGCTCCATAATATGGATCTGCAGATAGCCTGCCGGTGAGCCGAATCTCGGTGAAGTAACAGAACCCGCGTTCAGCACCAGCGCGCCACTGTTCTCATATCCTTTCACGGTTTG
>CALNCF010000229.1 GCA_937875035.1 uncultured Sphingobacteriaceae bacterium
GACTCATGAAATGGAGATCGAAGCGAAAGGCTTAACCTGCCGGATCACAGACTCTTACGAGGATGTATCGGAACAGGTGCTTGGCGCCTTAAAAGACATGATCGACCCCTTGCAGCGCATCGACCGCATCAATAAAAAGATCGCGGAGATCGTGAAAGCCGAAGAAGAAAAAGACAAGACCATAAAAGCAGAGATCTCCGAGATGTTCATCGGTCGCACCTACGTGCTCTTCCGTTATAAGATGATCCAGGATGTACGCCTGGTCTATATCCCCCAGCGTTCGATCGGCGAGTTCGGCGGAGAATCCGATAACTGGGTTTGGCCGCGTCATACCGGCGATTTCTCATTCATGAGAGCTTATGTGGCTCCGGATGGCAGCTCGGCTAAATATTCCAAAGATAATGTTCCCTATACCCCTAAGAAATTCCTGAAAGTGAATGCCAATGGCATCAAGGAGAACGACTTTGTATTTATCCTCGGTTACCCGGGCCGGACCTTCCGTCACCGCCCTTCACAATACATCGAATACCAGCAGAAATACCAGCTTCCATATATCTCCGGCCTGTACGAATGGCAGAACCAGCAAATGGAAGAAACTTCAAGCACTAAAGAGCTGGAGCTGAAACAGGCATCGCGTATTAAACGGAATGCCAACGTGATGAAAAACTATAAGGGAAAGCTGAAAGGACTGGCAGGACTGGATCTCGTGGCCATAAAGCAGGAAGAAGAGAAACAGTTACAACAGTTTATCGATCAGGATGAGCAGCTGAAAGTTCGCTATGGAGCGCTGCTCACCGATATCAATATGCTGTACCAGGAGATCTTCTCAGACGCGGAGAAAGACCTGGTGCTCTCGCAGGTATACGGAAGCAGCCACCTGCTGGGCATCGCCAACCAGGTAAACGCGTTGCGGAATAAGATTGCCGCCGCCAGACCCGAAGAGCAGCAAAAAGTGTTTGATGAAGGCAAGGCTAAATTGCTGGAGTCAACCACCCGAACCTATGGACTCTTCGTGGAAGAGACCGATCGCCGCCTGC
This sequence comes from uncultured Sphingobacteriaceae bacterium, assembly GCA_937875035.1. GTDB lineage: Bacteria > Bacteroidota > Bacteroidia > Sphingobacteriales > Sphingobacteriaceae > CALNCF01. The sequence continues at coordinate 1,038 of CALNCF010000229.1, forward strand.
TGAAGCGCATCCTGCTCGATGTGGTTAATCTGCTTGCATCGCAGCGGATCAATATTATTGAAGACTATGATTATTCGAAGGTTCGGAACCCCGGGCAGGCGGTAGACAAATACACCGAGCACCTGTTCAGGAAGACCAGGTTCACCGACCCGATGTTCCTCAACGGCTTACTGGCCAAACCGGTAAAAGAGTTCATGAAATATAAGGACCCGATGCTGACGCTTGCCGCCAACGTACGGACAGAAACCGACACCTTCGCGGTGATCAAGAAGCAACGCGACAGCAGGCTGAATAAGCTGATGGCAGATTATGTAGATGTGAAAGTCCTGTTCAGGAAAACAGATTTTATACCGGATGCGAACAGTACCCTGCGTTTAACCTATGGTTATGTAAGAGGGTACACGCCTGTAGATGCCGTGCACATGAAGCCGGTCACCACCATTAACGGGCTGATTGAAAAGGGTACCGACAGCGGCGATTATGAATTGCCTGCCCGGATCAGGGAATTATACAAAGCGAAAGATTACGGACGCTTTAAGAACGCGAAAGGCGAATTGCCGGTAGGCTTCCTGTACAACCTCGATACAACGGGAGGGAATTCAGGCTCACCGGTAATGAACGAGAACGGAGAGCTGATCGGGGTGAACTTCGACCGTGCTTACGAAGCGACCATCAACGACTTTGCCTGGAACGAATCGTACAGCCGTTCCATCGGGGTAGATATACGTTATGTGCTATGGGTAGCGCAAAAGGTAGATGGCGCTGATTTTATTTTGAAAGAATTAGGAGTACCCCTTAAATAATTTACCCTGAAAACCACACATGTATGCTGATCGACCTTAAAGCATTTACGGCCAAAGCGAAACGCAGGTACAAAGAGAATGAGAAATTCTTTGCCCTCTTAAAGCGTTCGCGCAGGAGAGATCTGGACGATAAGGTAGACCGTTTTCACGAAGAAGCCTTTAAGAAGATCGACTGCCTCGATTGTGCCAATTGCTGCAAGAGCATCAGCCCGACCTTTGAGCCCACAGACATTAAACGTCTGTCTAAATTCCTGGATCTTAAGACCAATGTGTTCATAGAAACATACCTGGAGATGGACGAGGACGGCGACTTTGTGCATCATGGCGCGCCCTGCCCGTTCCTTTTACCCGATAACAAATGCCGGGTGTATGAAGCACGGCCCGAAGCCTGCCGCGGCTACCCGCATACCAACGAAAAGAAGATCCGCAGCATTGCCGATATCACCCTGCAAAATACCATGTATTGCCCGGCAGTGTTCGACATTACGGAACAGCTCAAGAAAGAATTCAGATAGGGAGGACCCCGTGTATATAAGAAAAGGTATCAGCAGCCCAAAGGCCCAGATACCTTTTTGTTTTAATAGTGAAAGGCCAGCTCAGCCTGCGGCTCATAACGGATCACCGGTATTTCCGTATCGGCTTTCAGGATGATGGAATACGCCGGGTCTTTCGCCCATTCGGCAGCAAGCAGCCTTTCAAAACGGATGCTTCCTACCAGGTAATTACGTGCAGCAGAGCTGAACTGCTCTTCCACCCGGATAAAGTCTGCCGTAATATCACGGCCCGGGTTATAGCTCACGAATACATCCACCACAAAGTCGTTGCTCAGCTCCGGAACCGAAGCCTGAACGATCTTCTTATACTCGTATTTGTACTGATAGGTCAGCGCCGATATATCCGACAATACCGCCGAAGCAGTAGGGAAGGCGCCGGCGCCCTTACCTACGAACAATTGCCTGTCGGCAAAGCTGCTCTGGATCTTTACCGCATTGTACTCATCGTGAACATGGTAAAACGGATCATCCCTTCTGACAAAGGCAGGGGCTACAAAAGCGGCCACCCTGTTTCCCGGTAGCTTGACCGCACGGGCAATCAGCTTGATGCCGCAATCTTTTTCACCGGCAAATTGAGCATCGTATGGAGAAATACGGGTAATGCCAAGGCTGAAGATCGCTTTCGGCGCTACGCGGATACCAAAGGCATGCGTAAGCAACAGGCTTAATTTATACCTGGCATCAAAACCCTCTACATCCAGCCTCGGGTCAGTCTCAGCAAAGCCCAGCGCCTGTGCCTGCTCCAGCGCTTCCGGGTAAGAGACCCCATCCCTAAAGATCCGGGTCAGGATAAAATTGGTCGAGCCGTTCACAATGCCTGCAATGGAATGCAGCAGGTCGTTGTCGTAATACTCTTCCAGGTTCCTGATCACCGGGATGCTCGCGCAGCAAGCCGCTTCATATAACAAAGGCACCCGGTGCTTTTGCTGCAGATGATACAGCTCTTCAAAATGTTCCGCCAGCATTTTCTTATTTGCCGTGATCACCGCCTTGCCGTTCGACAAAGCCGTTCTTACAATATGATACGCTGCTTCTGCATCATCAATGAGCTCCACAATTACCTGTACTTCTTCGTTATAAAGCAGCTCATCCGCGTTGAACGTGAAATACGAAGCATCCACCGGGCGCGTTTTGGCTCGGTCTTTTACACAGATCTTCAGGATCTCGGCACGGATACCCGGCGTCTGCTCCAATACATTCCACAAGCCCTTGCCCACACATCCAAAACCGAATAACCCTATTTTAATGTTTTCTTTTGACATGATCTTTTTTGTTAAGTGAATTGCCTAAACCTCTTTGTCTGAATGTATATGCTTGTTCTCCGGGATGCGGGTACGTTGAAAGGCCTGATCCAGGTCGTTCAGCAGGTCTTCCGCATCTTCAAGCCCAACCGACAAACGGATCAGGCTATCAGCCACACCCGCGGCTTTTCTTTTTTCAGCAGGGATAGATTTATGGGTCATGCTTGCCGGGTGACAAACCAGGCTTTTCACACCACCCAGGCTCTCGGCCAGCTTGAACAGCTGCGTGGAGGTTACGAATGCAGCAGCAGCCTCTTCGGTATCATTCTTCAGTGAAAAGGATACGACACCGCCAAAGGCTTGCTGTTGCTTAGCGGCCACCTCGTAATTCGGGTGGGAAGCTAATCCAGGATAGAACACCTGTGCCACATCTTCGCAGCTTTCCAGGTACCTTGCCACTTTCAGGGCATTTTCCGAATGTTTAAATACCCGCAGCGAGAGTGTTTCGATCCCGCGAATAACCAGCCAGGAATCAAAAGGAGCCAGGATGGCGCCCGAGGCATTCTGAATAAATTTGATTCGCTCAGCCAGCTCAGGGCTGCCCGTAACTACCAGGCCGGCAATCAGGTCGCTGTGCCCGCCCAGGTATTTGGTGAGGGAATGGATTACGAAATCGGCCCCCAACGC
>CALNCF010000230.1 GCA_937875035.1 uncultured Sphingobacteriaceae bacterium
TGCCCGCCGAATGGAAGAATATCGATATCCTGGTCAATAATGCCGGCTTATCACTGGGCCTCGACCCGGTGCATACCGGTAATACGGACGACTGGGATACGATGATCGATACCAATGTAAAGGGCTTGCTTTATGTGTCGAGGGCGGTGAGTCCCGGCATGGTGGAGCGTAAAAGCGGGCATATTATCAATATCGGTTCTATTGCCGGGAAGGAAACGTACCTGAACGGGAACGTGTACTGCGCGACCAAGCACGCGGTGGATTCTTTGTCGAAGGCCATGCGCATGGACCTGCTGGTTCATGGCATCCGGGTATCGGCCATTCATCCCGGCGCTGTCGAAACAGAATTCTCGGAAGTGCGTTTTAAGGGGGACAAGGAACGGGCGAAGAAAGTATACGACGGCTTTCAGCCGCTGAGCCCCGATGATGTAGCCGAAACGATCTGGTTCGTGGCCTCGCGCCCCGGGCATGTAAACATCAACGATCTGCTGGTGATGCCGTCTGCCCAGGCAAACGCATACCTGTTCGATCGCGAAGGATAATGATTTCAATAAACATCAATACATAATATTATAAATACGATATGGCATTATTAAATACAATCGACACGGAGATCAAGGCAGCGATGCTGGCCAAGAACGAGGTACGCCTGAGAGGCCTGAGAGCGATCAAGGCTGCTTTGTTACTGGCGAAGACAGAGAAGGGCGCGGCCGAAGAGCTGAGCGAAGAGGCAGAGATCAGGGCGCTTCAGAAGCAGATCAAGCAACGGAAAGAATCCGCGGAGATCTACCTGGCGCAGAACCGGGCCGACCTGGCGAAGATCGAGCAGGAAGAAGTGACGGTGCTGGAAGAATTTCTTCCGAAGCAATTGTCGCCGGAAGAATTGGAACAGGCGATCCGGAAGATCATTGCTGAGCAGGGTGTGACCGACCTGAAGGGAATGGGTAAGGTGATCGCCGCGGCGAATAAGGAGCTGGCAGGGAAGTCGGACGGACGGTCGATCTCGGAAATGGTGAAGAAACTTTTAGGCTAACGTGAAGATCCTTCTGTACGATAATTACGATTCGTTCACCTATAACCTGCTCGACTACCTGGGGCAGTGCGGTGCGCGGTGTACCGTGATCCGTAATGATGAAAAAACGACGGAAGAAATTTTAGAGATGCAGGCAGACGGCATTGTGCTGTCGCCTGGTCCCGGACGACCCTCTGCCTCGGGCGGACTGATGGACCTGCTTCAGTATATCCCGGAACATCTGCCGGTGCTGGGCATCTGCCTCGGGCACCAGGCATTGGGCGAACACTATGGCGCGAAGCTGGTGAAAGCCGCGCGGCCGATGCATGGCAAGACCTCTGCGGTGCTGCACACAGGTCACGCGATGTACGAACAGATCCCCACACGTTTCGAAGTAATGCGTTACCATTCGCTGGCGCTGGAAGAGCTGCCTGCCGAACTCGAAGCCACGGCCGTGAGCGACGACGGAACGCTGATGAGCCTTGCCCATAAAAAACTTCCGCGGTGGGGTGTACAGTATCACCCGGAGTCGATCCTTTCGGAATATGGCTTAACATTGATTCACAATTGGTTAAACAGATCGCGGTCAGGAAGGCGTTAAAAAAATGTCAGAATTTTATTTGCGATCTTGAAATAAAGACTATTTTTACGGATAGGATATATTTATCCTTTCTTCGGATTATTAAAGCTTTTATTGAAGATGAGCCTGGAAATTATCAAAGAGAATGGATTCAGTTATGTGGAAAGAGGTGAAGGAAAAGTATTGCTTCTTCTTCACGGGTTGTTCGGCGCACTGAGTAATTGGGAGTACGTATTGGAAAGGTTCTCGAAAGATTACAAAGTGGTTATTCCACTGATGCCGATCTACGAGTTGCCCCTGCTGGGTGCAAACGTAGACGGGCTTGCCAAGTTCATTCATAAGTTCGTAGAGTATAAGAATTACGACAAGGTGACGCTGCTGGGTAATTCCCTGGGCGGTCACGTTGGCCTGGTATATACCCTGAATCACCCGGAACGTGTTCATTCCATGATGCTTACCGGAAGCTCAGGCCTGTACGAAGAAAGCATGGGTGGCTCATACCCTAAACGCGAAGATTACAATTATATTAAAGAAAGGGTGGAATACACCTTTTATAATCCGGCAACGGCTACCAAGGAGTTGGTAGACGAAGTGTTCGAGATCGTGAACAACCGGAACAAGATCCTCCGGATCCTCTCTATGGCGAAATCGGCCATGCGCCATAACCTGCGCGATGAGATCCCTTCCATCACCATCCCGGTTTCACTGATCTGGGGTAAGGATGATCATATTACACCTCCTGAAGTAGGCGAAGAGTTTCATACGCTGCTTCCTAATTCCGAGCTTACCTTTATCGATCAATGCGGTCATGCGGCGATGATGGAGAAGCCGGAAGAGTTCAATGATATCCTTGAGAAATTCCTGGTGAAAACATTACAGTAATTAGTACGTTTCTATAGCGAATCATTTATTTAAGGAGTTATGTTAGCCATTGATCTGATCAACGATCTTATTAGTCCGCTCAAAACTTCCGACAGCGCAGAGAAGGCGTTACATATGATGGAGGACTTCAAGATCAGTCACCTGCCTATTGTAAACGACACGGAATTCCTTGGCCTGATCTCCGACGATGATATTTTTGAGATGAACGACGATGCACAGCCGATCGGCAACCATCAGCTATCGTTGGTTCATCCCTTTGTATACCGCTACCAGCATATTTACGATGTGATGAGGCTGATGGCGGAACAAAAGTTAACGGTGGTCCCGGTACTTGACGAAAAGAACAATTACCTCGGGATGATCTCCATCAACAGCCTGCTGAACTATTTCTCCGAGATCGCCTCGCTTTCCGGCCCGGGCGGCGTCCTGGTGCTTGAGATTGGACAGCGGGAGTATTCCCTTTCCGAAATCTCCAGGATCGTGGAGTCTAACGACGCCAACGTGCTGAGCTCCTATATCACTTCCAACGCAGATTCATCCCGGGTAGAGGTTACCCTGCGTATCGACCGTTCCGACCTGTCGGCCATTGCCGCTTCTTTCGAGCGTTTCAATTATACGGTACTCTCCAGCTTCGATCAAAAGGCGCGTATCGATGATACGATGGACCGATTTGATTCTTTTATGAATTATTTGAATATTTAAGCCTGTAAGTTCATGGCGCATGGAACCCGTAATGTCTTTATAAAGCAGGATGTTACAGGTGATGCGCGTATAATTTAGACCCTTCTCTGATGAAAATTGCCATTTACGGCCGGAAATTCAACGATTCAGCCATTCCTTATGTCCAGCAACTGATCGACCTTTTGAACAAGGAGCAGGTGGAAGTCGTGATCTACGAAGCGTTCCAGGTCTACCTGCAGGCACGAATCCGTTTCGACAAGCCGGTCGGGGCTTTTACGCGCCATGAAGAGCTGGTAGGGCAGGTGGATTACCTGCTGAGCGTAGGCGGAGACGGAACCCTGCTGGATACGGTGGCGCTGGTGCGCGATTCGGGGATCCCGGTAGTGGGTATCAACCTCGGTCGCCTGGGCTTCCTGGCGAGCATTGCCAAGGAAGAGGTCGCTACCGCGGTAGAGAGCTTGCTTAAAGGACACTATACCCTCGACAGGCGAAGCCTGATCCGGGTCGAGTCTGATCATGAGCTGTTTGGCGGGGTAAATTACGGGCTGAACGAGATCACGATCCATAAGAAGGATACTTCGTCGATGATCATCATCCATACCTACCTGAACGGTGAGTTCCTGAACTCATACTGGGCCGACGGGCTGATCGTTGCCACACCGACAGGCTCCACGGGTTATTCCCTGAGCTGCGGAGGCCCGATCATCTTCCCGAGCTCCGAGAACTTTGTCATTACTCCCATCTCCCCCCATAACCTGAACGTTCGCCCGATCATCATTTCTGATAACCAGGTTATTACCTTTGAAGTAGAGGGCCGCAGCTCTTTCTTCCTGGCTACGCTCGACTCCCGTACAGAAACCCTGGAATCCAGCACGCAACTGGCTGTACGCAAGGAAAATTTCCAGATCAATTTGATCCGTCTCAGCAATGAAAACTATTTAACCACGTTAAGGAACAAGTTAATGTGGGGCCTGGATACGCGGAATTAGCCTTTCATCGGAAAATCTCACAGGAAATTTTAGATTTGCGTTTGTTTTAAGAAATTGATGTTCAGAAGAATTCTTTTGATAGCCGGACTGATGTTGTCGTTGCTCCTCCCCAATCGGCCCCACTACAGTCACCCCCCGCATCTTCATCATCCCCATCACCAGCACACCCACAACCCC
>CALNCF010000231.1 GCA_937875035.1 uncultured Sphingobacteriaceae bacterium
CGTAATGGATTCGCTCTCCTACTATGCCAAAATATTACAAAGCGGCATGATGACCCTCGACCCCTACAACGGTCATATCAAGACCTGGGTGGGCGGCATCAATTTCGATTATTTCAAATACGACCACGTGATGCAGGCCAAGCGCCAGGCGGGCTCAACCTTTAAGCCCTTTGTGTACGGGGCCGCGATCGAAAAGGGCTACGCGCCCTGCGATAAGTTTACCGACAGGCCGGTCACCATTACAGGCAATGAAATGTCGCTGCGCTGGGCAATGGGCAGATCCTGTAACTCCGTGACGGCCCAGCTTACCGAGGCCATCGGCTGGCAGACGGTGGTCGACTATGCTCATAAGATGGGCATCGAAAGCGAGCTGAAATCGGTACCCTCGGTAGGCCTCGGCCCGAACGATGTGTCGATCTTTGAAATGGTGCGCGCCTATGGAGCGTTCCTGAACAGGGGAGTGAAATCAGAACCGATCCTGGTTACGAAGATCACCGACCGGGACGGGAAAGTATTAGCGGAATTTAAATCTGAACAGAAACGGGTGATTACCGAAGAAGATGCCTGGCTTATGCTGTATATGTTTAAAGGAGGGATCGAAGAGCCGGGCGGAACCTCGCAGGCCTTATGGGAATACGACCTGTGGCAAAAGGGCAACGAGATCGGTGGCAAGACCGGCACGACCTCTAACCATTCGGATGGCTGGTATATCGGGATCAGCAAAGACCTGGTGACCGGTGTATGGGTGGGCGCCGACGAGCGCAGCGTTCACTTTAAGACCTCTGCCCTGGGCGAAGGCTCTAAAACAGCCCTGCCTATCTACGGGAAATTTATGGAGAAGCTGTATAAAGATCCGAAGTCGGGCATTACCTATGGCAAGTTCCCTAAGGCTGAAACAGAGATCCGGAAGAAGTTCTACTGCCCTACACCACGGCCTAAGCGGGATACCAGCGCGGTGGACAGCACCATGCTCGATTCCCTGAACCACCAGATCATCGGCCCGGTTCTTTAAACCAATATCCGCCGGAAATCAATACAGATCCATACAAAACAAAACCCCGGTTCAGTAGTTTCCTGCCGGGGTTTGTTATATGTTTAGAAATGATAACGGAGATTATTTTTTCTTCAGTCTTTTTTTCATTTCATTCGCTTTCGCGGTATTGTTCAGCTTCGCGTAGATCTCTTTCAATGATACCAGTGTATTGCGGTCATCAGGCTGTAAAGAAAGCGCTTTCTCTAAGTGAGGCAGGGCCTTGTTGAACTCTGCGGTGTATTTCGCTTTTCCTGCTTCAAATTCTTTTTGTTTGCTTACCGGCAGGTCGTTGGTCTTATTGTACACTTCTACGGCCGCGTTATAGTGCAGGGCGCCTAAGTTATACAAGG
>CALNCF010000232.1 GCA_937875035.1 uncultured Sphingobacteriaceae bacterium
AATTGCACTTTCATATCGGCACCGAACTCCCCGGTCTGTATCGGTCTGCCCATCGATTTCTCCAGGCTCCCGATAAAGGACTGGTATAAAGGTATGGCTTTCTCCGGTTTTGCCGCACGGATGAACGAAGGGCGGTTCCCTTTCTTTGTCTGGGCATACAGGGTGAACTGGCTGATGAGCAGGATCCCGCCCCCGGTTTCCAGTATGGAGCGGGTCATGAGCCCGGCCTCGTCGCTGAATACCCGCATGTTCACGACCTTCTGGCTCAGCCAGGCTATGTCTTCTTCCGTATCCTGCTCTTCGATCCCCAGCAAAACTAAAAAGCCGGAATTGATCCGGCCCTTTATAATAGTATTGATTTCAACAGAAGCCTCTGTTACACGTTGAATAACGGCGCGCATTATGGCAGTGTTGTTTTAAATTGTGCGTATTGAGCATCGTAGGTCTGGGTGCCGGTGCATCCGTTGCTGGTCTTCTCTGCATTGATATTCTGCACCCTGTTTGCCGGCGAAGGGTGAGTGCTGAAGAAGGTAGTAAGGCTGTTCTCTGTATACCCGTCGTTCACCATCTTCTGGAAAAAGCCTGCGGCGCCTGCGGCATTATACGGAGTCGGGCAGAGATACTTTACCGAATAGGCATCGGCTTCCGATTCGTGCTCGCGGCTGTTCTTCAATTGGTAAATGCCTGAAGCGATCTGCTTGAGCGCTTCTGAATTTTTTCCGAGGATCACATCCAGCAGTAAGCTCACGCCATACTGGGCCTGCAGCGAACGGCTGGTATGGCGGCGGTCGGCATGCGCCATCTCGTGACCAAGCACACCCGCCAGCTGGTCCTTGCTGTCGAGGTATTTCATGATGCCGGTGTATACATAGATATAACCGCCCGGCGTACAGAATGCGTTCAGGGTCGAATCATCTTTAATAACCTTGATCTTCCAGGCGAACTCATCCTTGTAAATGATCTTTCCTGAGTTGAGGATCTCGTTGCGGATACCATAAATGTATGCGTATATCGAAGCGTATTGAGCAGAATCGAGCACCGGGTATTCCGATGGCTTGGAGGCGATCTCGGCCTCTACCTGCTGCCCCAGGGTCTTATCATCGGCAATGCTGAAGAAAGGAACGAAAGGCGCGTCTTTCTTACAGCCTGCGAAGGTCAAGATCACAACAACAGCGGCGGCGGATAATAAACTTTTGAGTTTCATGTAATATCAGTTTTATACGTTAGTTCGTGAATATAAAATCCTTTGGAAGTACAAAAATAGCAAAGATTTATTTGCGGTTATCTTCATTTAATAAAATGCTCACATAACTTTCGTAACGGGGTATGGCGATCTCTCCGTTATCGAGGGCTTTTTTAATGGCGCAGCCGGGTTCGTTCAGGTGCTTGCAGTTGTGAAAACGACAATCCTGCATACGGGAGCGCATTTCCGGAAAATAATGAGCGATCTCTTCTTCGGCCAGGTCTACGACCCCTAACTCCCTGATTCCCGGGGTGTCGATAATAGAGCCCCCGCCGGGCAGGTCGTACATTTCGGCGAAGGTGGTGGTATGCACCCCCTTGCTCGAAGAGTCGGATATATCAGAGGTTTTCAGCTCCAGCTCGGGGAGCAGGGTATTGATCAGGGTCGATTTCCCTACGCCGGAATGCCCGGAGATCAGGGTTGTTTTATTGTGAAGGAGGGCTTCTGCCTCGTCGATGTGCAGCCTTTTCAGCGCCGATACGCGGATACAGCGATAGCCGACGCGCTCGTACAGCTCCTGTACCTGTCCCAGGAAATCAAGGTCTTCCTCATCGTACAGGTCGATCTTATTGAACACCAGGATGGATGGAATATGGTAGGCTTCTGCGGTGACCAGGAAACGGTCGATAAAACCGAAGGAGGTGCGGGGCTTGGCCAGGGTAACGACCAGCATGGCCTGGTCCATATTCGCGGCGATGATCTGTGTCTGCCTGGAAAGGTTGATGGATTTGCGAATGATGTAATTATGGCGCTCTTCGAGGTGGTTGATGACCCCGGTTTGCTGCTCAGGCTCCATTTCAATGCTCACACGGTCGCCCACGGCAATAGGGTTGGTCGTCTTCAGATCTTTGATCCTGAACTTACCCTTGATCCGGCACTCCACTTTCTTACCCTCGTTGGTGAGCACGGTGTACCAGCTGCCTGTCGATTTAATTACTTTCCCTTTCAAGCCGCCAAGTTAAAAAATTGCTTTGGCAATTTGATGGGTCGGGTGGGCGGTTCCCATGGTATAATAATGCAGGACCGGTGCGCCGAGCCGGATCAGCTCCCTGGACTGATCAATAAGCCATTCGATCCCCACTTCCTTCACCTGTTTTTCATCCTTGCATTTCAGGATCTCCTCGCTCAATGCTTCCGGGATATCGATATGAAATATCTTGGGAAGGGTCATCAGCTGCCTGGAGCCGGTGATCGGCTTCAGCCCGGGTATGATCGGCACATGAATGCCTGCCTCGCGGCAAGCCTTTACAAAATCGATGTATTTCTGGTTGTCGAAGAACATCTGGGTAACGATGTACTCCGCTCCTTTGTCTACCTTCATCTTCAGGTATCGCAGGTCGCTCTTCATGTTCGGCGCTTCGAAATGCTTTTCCGGGTAACCCGCCACCCCGATGCAGAAATTGCCGGGCTCGGTTACATCCTCATGCAGGAATTTTCCTTCGTTCATCTGCTTCACCTGCTCGAGCAGCTCCAAGGCATAGGCATGTCCGCCGGGTGTCGGCACAAAGTTCGGGTCGGCTTTACGTGCGTCGCCGCGCAGCACCAGCACATTGTCGATGCCCAGGAAATTGAGCTCGATCAGCGCATTCTCCGTTTCTTCCTTTGTGAAGCCCCCGCAGATCAGGTGCGGGATGGCGTCCACCTGGTAACGGTGCATAATGGCCGCGCAGATGGCTACCGTGCCGGGGCGTTTCCGGTAGGAAACCTTTTCCAGCAGGCCGTTCTCACGCTGCTTATATATAAAGTCCTCCCGGTGATAGGTCACATCGATAAAGGGCGGGTTGAATTCCATGAGCGGGTCGATGGCGTCGAAGATCGACTGGATGCCCTTACCCTTAACCGGGGGCAGGAGCTCAAAAGAGAACAGTGTTTTATCGGATCGGTTGATATGTTCGGTAACTTTCATTTCCTGTATAATTTCTTGTGAAAATCAATTAAGCGTTCGGTTCGTAGCCGAGGTTAGGCGACAGCCAGCGTTCGGTGTCGGCCAGGCTCATGCCCTTGCGTTTCGCGTACTCTTCTACCTGGTCCCTGTCGATCTTGCCCAGTCCGAAATACCTCGACTGTGGGTGTGCGAAATAGAAGCCGCTTACGGCCGCTGTCGGGAACATGGCAAAGCTTTCGGTCAGGAAGATGCCGGTATTCTTTTCCGCGTCGAGCAGCTCGAAGAGGGTCGCTTTTTCGGTATGGTCGGGGCAGGCCGGGTACCCGGGAGCCGGGCGTATCCCGCGGTAAGCTTCTTTAATAAGCTCTTCGTTGCTCAGCCTTTCATCCGAAGCATATCCCCAGAAATCCTTACGTACCATCTCGTGGAGCTTTTCCGCGAATGCCTCGGCGAGGCGGTCGGCAATGGCTTTGATCATAATAGAGTTATAATCATCGTGATTGCGCTCGAATTCCTGCACCAGCCTGTCGATGCCGATGCCTGCGGTTACTGCGAAACCTCCGAAATAATCCTGCCGCCCCGACTCTTTCGGTGCGATGAAATCGGAGAGCGCATAATAAGGCTCACCCTTTGCTTTCTCTGCCTGCTGCCGCAGGGTATGGATCACCTTTTCGCTGCCATCTTCCAGGGTCAACACAATATCGTCGCCCACGCTGTTGGCCGGGTAAAAGCCCAGCACGGCATTGGCTTGCAGCAGCTTTTCATCCACTACTTTTTTCAGCAGCTCCAGGGCATCGTCGAACAGTTTCTTCGCTTCCGTTCCCACATAAGGATCCTGGAAGATCTTCGGATAGCTTCCACGCAGCTCCCAGGTATGAAAGAAAGGAGTCCAGTCGATATAGGGAACCAGCTCGGCCAGGTCGTAATTCTCCAGCACCTTATTACCCGTAAATTTCGGGGTGTGTATTTCTGTAGATGCCCAGTCGACGGGTGTTTTCTGTACCCTTGCTTCGGCAATACCGGTAAATGTTTTATGTGTTTGTTTCTTCAGATAGGCTTCGCGGGTCTGCGCATAATCGCCTGCCACTTCGCGGATGTATTGCTCGCGGGTGTCCTTGTTCAGCAGGTTGCCTACCACGGTTACGCTTCGCGACGCGTCGTTCACGTGTACGGTCGCCCCGGAATAGTTCGGCGCGATCTTCACCACGGTATGGATACGCGAAGTGGTTGCACCGCCGATGAGCAGGGGAACCTGGAATTGCTCGCGCTCCATCTCCTTCGCGAAGTGCACCATCTCATCCAGCGATGGAGTGATCAGTCCGCTGAGGCCGATCACATCGACCTGGTGCTTCCGCGCCTCTTCAATGATCCTGTTGGCAGGCACCATCACCCCTAAGTCGATCACCTCGTAATTATTGCAGGCCAGCACTACGCCGACAATGTTCTTGCCGATGTCGTGCACATCGCCTTTCACGGTAGCCATCAATACTTTGCCGGCAGAGCTGCTGCTACCCTGGGTGCCATTGGCCAGCTTTTCTTCTTCAATGAAAGGCAGCAGGTACGCAACGGCTTTCTTCATAACCCGGGCGCTCTTCACCACCTGGGGCAGGAACATCTTGCCCGATCCGAAGAGATCGCCGACCACGTTCATGCCATCCATCAGCGGGCCTTCGATCACCTGCAGGGGCTTGTCGTAGGCAAGCCGGGCTTCTTCCACATCTTCATCTAAAAATTCTACGATCCCTTTCACCAGGCTGTGTGTAAGGCGCGATTGCACAGATCCTTTTCTCCATTCCAGGTCTTCACGGCTGGTATCCTTACCCTTGCCTTTGACGGTTTCCGCAAAGGTCACGAGCCGTTCGGTCGCGTCGGGGCGACGGTTGAAGATCACATCTTCTACAAGCTCCAGCAGGTCTTTAGGGATCTCTTCATACACTTCCAGCATCCCCGCGTTCACAATGCCCATATCCATCCCGGCTTTCACGGCATGGTAAAGAAATGCGGAGTGCATGGCTTCGCGCACCACGTTGTTTCCCCGGAACGAAAAGGAGAGGTTGCTCACCCCGCCGCTCACCCTGGCCAGGGGCAGGTTTTCCTTGATCCACTTGACTGTATTGATAAAGTCGACGGCAAAGTTGTTATGCTCCTCGAGCCCGGTAGCAATGGTAAGGATATTAGGGTCGAAGATGATATCCTGTGGCGGGAATTTTACGACCTGTGTCAGGATGTTGTACGAGCGTTTACAGATCTCGATCCGGCGTTCGTAGGTATCGGCCTGGCCCTGCTCATCAAAAGCCATCACCACGGCAGCGGCGCCATAGCTCCTGATCTTCCGGGCGTGCTCAATGAATTTTTCTTCACCTTCCTTTAAGGAGATCGAATTCACGATCGCCTTACCCTGCACGCATTTCAGGCCGGCTTCGATCACCGACCATTTGGAAGAGTCGATCATGATCGGCAGCTTCGCAATATCGGGCTCGGAGGCGATCAGGTTCAGGAATTTGACCATGGCCGCTTCCGAATCGATCATGCCTTCATCCATGTTCACATCGATGATCTGCGCGCCGCCTTCTACCTGTTGCCGGGCCACGGCCAAAGCCGCTTCGTAATCGCCGGCGAGGATCAGCTTCGAGAATTTCGGTGAGCCGGTGATATTGGTCCGTTCCCCTACATTGATGAAATTGGTATGAGGAGTAAGCGTTAAGGGTTCCAGTCCGCTGAGGCG
>CALNCF010000233.1 GCA_937875035.1 uncultured Sphingobacteriaceae bacterium
AGGTAAATACGATCATCGTGATCGAGCATAACCTCGATGTGGTGAAGTGTGCCGATTGGGTGATCGACATTGGCCCGGAAGGTGGAGAAAAGGGCGGATACCTGGTGTTCGAAGGAACTCCTGAAGGCCTGGCTAAAGACAAGAAATCGTATACCGGTTCGTACCTGAAATCGAAAGTATAAAAGGCGGAAAGCGTTTATCTTTTAGCGAAGAAGCTTCGTACTTCTGCTTCATCCTTTTTCATGCGGGCCTGCAGCTCTTCCAGCGACTTGAACTTTATGTCGCCGCGCACAAAATGGAGCAGCTCCAGCGTAACCTCTTCCCCGTAAATAGTACGGTCGAAATCGAAGATATTCATCTCGATGTTCCGGGTCATGCCCTCAATGGTCGGTCGGGTGCCGATATACATCATGCCTGGCAGGCGCTCGCCGTGCAGGCTCAGGGTCGCGGCATAAATGCCATCTGCGGGGATCAGCTTATAGCTTTCCGGAACATGAATATTTGCCGTAGGGAAGCCCAGCGTCCGCCCGATCTGGTCGCCCTTCACTACAGTACCGCTTAAACGAAAAGGATAGCCCAGGTATTCATTCGCGGTGCGGATATCACCTTCCAGCAACGAATTACGGATCTTGGTCGAGCTCACCGCCACATCATTCACATCCTGCTCCGGTATCTCTTCTACTTCGAACCCGTATTCAGGTGCGTAATGTTTAAGATGCTCAAAGCTGCCTTCCCGGTTCTTGCCGAAATGATGGTCGTAGCCGATCACGAGCTTCCTCGTCCCGATCTGCCCGACCAGCACCTGCTGTATAAATTCGAGGGAAGTAAGGCGTGAAAACTCCTTGGTAAAGGGTTGTATAATGAGATGGTCGATCCCAGCCTGCTCAAGCAGCTGGATCTTTTCCTGCAGGGTATTGATGAGCTTCAGATCATTGTCTTCGGGGAAGAGTACGAGCCGGGGGTGCGGAAAAAATGTAAGGATGACGGTTTCACCCTGGATCCCGGCAGCGATCTCCCGTAACCTCGCTAATATCTTCTGATGTCCGAAATGAACGCCATCGAATGTTCCCGTGGTCACTACTGCATGGTTCACTTGGTGGAATTCATTCAGGCTTCTGTAAATCTTCATGTCGTACGTCTTTGGCTTCTGTTCCGGAACGGGTAAAAATAATTACAATATGGCGGAGTTCCCAATGCCGGGATCAGATTCTGGCTTTGGCTCCTGTAATGCTTCCTGCTCCGCGGCCATGCGCAGTTCCCTGATCTTCCCGATCAGGTCGGTCAGCGTCCAGGCGTCTTTTACATGGAAATCCCCGCTGCGGGTCCGTCGCAGGGCCGATAAATAAGCGCCGCTGCCCAGCGCTTTTCCAAAGTCATG
Source organism: uncultured Sphingobacteriaceae bacterium (assembly GCA_937875035.1). GTDB lineage: Bacteria > Bacteroidota > Bacteroidia > Sphingobacteriales > Sphingobacteriaceae > CALNCF01. Next base: position 1,379 of record CALNCF010000233.1, read on the forward strand.
CGCAAGCGAGCGGATATAGGTTCCCTTGGAACACACCACGCGGAAATCTACTTCCGGGAGCGCGATGCGTGTGATCTCAAATTCACTGATGGTAACCAGGCGCGATTTCATGTGCACCTGCTCGCCTTTGCGGGCCTTGATATAAGCCCGTTCCCCGTCTACCTTTAAGGCCGAATGCGCAGGCGATACCTGCTCGATCTCCCCGGTAAACTGCGCCGTTGCTGAGTGGATCAGCTCTTCTGTCAGGTGCTCTGTGGGGTACTGCTGGTCGATGGCTGTTTCCAGGTCGTATGATGGTGTCGTGGCGCCAAGGGTCAGGGTACCTGTATACTCCTTCTCCTGTGCCATATACTCGTCCACTTTCTTGGTAAGTTTGCCGGTGCATACAATGAGCAGTCCGCTGGCTAAGGGATCGAGGGTGCCGGCATGGCCCACCTTGATCTTTTTGATCCGTAATGAATTACGCACCTTGCCCACCACATCAAAAGAAGTCCAGTGCAGGGGCTTGTCAATTAATAATAATTCTCCGTTAACGAAGTCGAATGTTTTATCCGCAGGATTCAAAAGAAAATAATTAGAGAGTGCTTAATTCCACACCCATAAAGTACAGGATCAGGATCGCCAGCCCAAGCACGATGCGGTAATAGCCGAACAGCTTGAACCCATGTTTTGTCAGGAATGAGATGAATGATTTGATCGCGATCAGCGCGACGATAAACGCTACTACGTTCCCGATCAGCAGGAGATTGATATGCTCTTTCTGGATCAGGTCGATACCCTTGTAGAGCTTGTACGCCGTTGCGGCGAACATGGTAGGCACGGCTAAAAAGAACGAGAATTCAGCCGCGGTCTGTCGGTTCAGCTTTTGCGTGAGTCCGCCGATAATAGTGGCTGCCGAACGCGATACTCCCGGGATCATAGCGATCACCTGGAAGAAGCCGATACCCAGGCTCTTTTTATAGCTGATCTGGTCCTCCTGGTCCCCCGGCTCATTGGCATGGGGAAACATTTTGTCTACAAAGAGCAGGAAGATCCCACCCACGAGCAGCATCACGGCGACCACGATCACATTCTCCAGTAAGGCATCGATATAATCGTTCAGTAAAAAACCGATGATCGCGGAAGGGATAAAAGCGATGAAAAGCTTTACATAAAAGTCGAAAGACCTCAGGAATTTTCTCCAGTACAAAGCCAGTACCGAAAGAATGGCGCCAAACTGGATCGCGATGGTGAACATCTTGGTAAATTCATCGCTGCTGATACCCATCACCGACGTAGTAATGATCATATGCCCGGTGGATGATACCGGCAAGAATTCAGTAATGCCCTCAACAATGGCAATAATGATGGCCTGGAAAATGGTCATTACTGGTCCTTAGGTTTTCTTAAGATACCCGCGGTTACAATGCCGAACCCGGCTAATACCATAATAGGGGCGAGTGTGATCTTACGGAAATCAAGAATATCCGTAGTGCCCGACATCAGGATAAACCCGAGGATGACAACGGCCACACCAGCTATAACCAGCTGGTAGTTCTGCTTGCCGAAAACAAAGTCACCCTGTTTCTGTGGAGCGATGTTCTCTGGTTTGGTACTTACTTTTTTGCTCATAAAATTATTTGCTGTATAAGTCGTCTGTTTTCTGGTTCAAATATTTGTTCACGGCGAACAGGGTGCTGAAAAAGGAGATCACCAGTCCCATGGAAATGATTCCAACGAACAAGATCGCAAATTCCATATAATTTTCAAGGATCACCAGTTCAGGCATCTCCTGGCGCGCGATGGATAATGCGCTGATCAGGATCACGATCGCGATCAGGGCCCCGAAAAAGCCATGTAATAATCCCGTTAATATAAAAGGCTTGCGGATGAAAGTGCGCGTAGCGCCGACAAGCTGCATGCTGCGGATAATGAAACGCTGCGAGTACATGGCCAGGCGGATGGTGTTATTGATCAGGGCGATGGCAATAAGCAGCAGCACCGCGCCAAAGGCAATGATGATCACGCTGATGGTACGCAGGTTCTCGTTCACCAGGTCAACAAGCGACTGCTGGTAGATCACCTCCTTCACCATTTCCTTCCCCGTCAGCTCTTTTTCAAGATCTCGGATCTGGTTGTTATTGGCGAAATCAGCTTTCAGGTACACATCGATAGAAGACAGCAGCGGGTTATAGCCCAGGAACTTCACGAAATCCTCGCCCAGGTCCTTCGACAGGTTGCGGGCGGCCAGCTCCTTGCTGATATACTGGGTAGACTTTACTGCTTGGTTCGATTCGATCTCCTTCTGAAGCCGGAAGATGTCGACCTCCTTCGTATTTTCATTCAGGATGATATTCAGTACGATGTTCTCCTTTACGAAATTCGATAAGTTCTTGGCATGCAATACTATAAGCCCAAGCATACCGATCATGAGCAACACAAGCGAAATGCTGAATATTGTTGAAATATAAAAGGTCTTGATCCTTCGGGTTGATTTTTCCTTATTCTGAGCCATATAATTACCGGACTTAACGTGCGAAGTTATAAAAATCTTGTATAAATGCCCGATTGTTCCCCGGGCGATTTTCGGATTTTCCATCAGGTCCCCTTCAAGGCTTACCAGGGCCACTGCTCACGCATTCCGCCGTATTGCTTCGTTACTACGGGCATTTTTAATAAATTCGCTGCTCATTTTACACACAAATGGATTATCAATTCAAAGACATCGAGAAAAAGTGGCAGGCCTACTGGGCCGCGAATAAGACATTTAAAGCCGATAATCATTCATCCAAACCAAAATATTACGTGCTCGACATGTTCCCATATCCATCCGGTGCCGGGCTGCATGTGGGTCATCCCCTGGGATACATCGCTTCCGATATCTTCTCCAGGTATAAACGTTTAAAAGGATTTAACGTGCTGCACCCGATGGGCTACGATTCCTTCGGCTTGCCGGCAGAGCAGTACGCGATCCAGACCGGGCAGCATCCTGCCCTCACCACCGAAGCGAACATTGCCCGTTACCGCGAGCAGCTGGATAACATGGGCTTTTCGTACGACTGGAGCAGGGAAGTGAGAACAAGCTCGCCCGATTTCTACCGCTGGACACAGTGGATCTTCATGCAGTTGTTCAATGCCTGGTATAATGTGGAAGCCGACCGCGCCGAACCCATCGATCAACTGATCCGTCATTTTGAAGCGCAGGGAAGCACAGGTATCAAAGCGGTTTGCAACGAAGATGTGATCTCCTTTACGGCCGAAGAATGGAAAGGCTTTTCGGAGGAAAAGCGGGAGTGCGAATTATTGAAGTATCGCCTCACTTACCTGGCTGAGTCGGTAGTGAACTGGTGCCCGGCTTTGGGTACGGTGCTCGCCAACGACGAAGTAAAGGACGGCTTTTCCGAACGCGGAGGCTATCCCGTGATCCAGAAAAAGATGATGCAGTGGAGCATGCGCATCTCCGCCTATGCGGAACGCCTGCTGCAAGGCCTCAACACCATCCACTGGTCGGAGCCGATCAAGGACATGCAGCGCAACTGGATCGGGAAATCATCCGGAGCATCCCTGCGCTTCCAGGTTCAGGGGCATTCCGCAGGCATAGAAGTATTCACCACCCGGCCGGATACGGTTTTCGGGGTTACCTTCTTAACGCTCGCTCCCGAGCACGAGCTGGTCGACCAGATCACCAGTCCTGAATTTAAAGAAGCGGTAGAGAATTATAAGGCCTTTGCCGCCACCCGTACCGAACGCGACCGGATGAGCGATGTGAAAAAGATTTCCGGGCAGTTCACCGGCGCCTATGCCCAGCACCCCTTCAGCGGGGAAGAGATCCCGGTATGGATCGGCGATTATGTGCTGGCCGGTTACGGAACCGGAGCGGTAATGGCTGTACCCGCCCACGATACCCGCGATTATGCCTTTGCGAAGCATTTTGATCTGCCCATAAAAGAAGTGGTATCAGGTGGAGATATCTCGAAAGAAGCATACGACGCGAAAGAGGGTACATTGATCCATTCCGGTTTTCTGAATGGCCTCGATGTAAAAGAAGCGACCCAAAAAGTGATCGCGAAAATAGAAGAGCAAGGCCTCGGAAAGGGCAAGACAAATTACCGCCTGCGCGATGCCGTGTTTGGCCGCCAGCGTTACTGGGGCGAGCCGGTACCCGTCTTCTTCAAAGACGGTCTTCCGCATTTAATCGAAGAGAACGAATTACCGCTTACCCTGCCCGAAGTCGACAAATACCTGCCGACCGAAAACGGAGAGCCGCCATTAGGCAGGGCTTCCGGCTGGAAATATAAAGGCGGCTTCGAATACGAATTGAGCACCATGCCCGGATGGGCGGGCTCCAGCTGGTACTGGTACAGGTATATGGATGCGCATAACGAAAAAGCCTTTGCATCTCCCGAGGCCATCGACTACTGGAAAGATGTCGACCTGTATATCGGAGGCTCGGAACATGCCACCGGGCACTTATTATATTCAAGATTCTGGAACAAGTTCCTGAAAGATCTGGGTTATGTAAAAGAAGAGGAGCCCTTCAAAAAGCTCATCAACCAGGGGATGATCCAGGGGCGGTCCAACTTTGTGTATCGCATCAACGGAGAGAACACCTTTGTATCTTATAATCTGAAAGACGATTACGAAGTATCCGCCATTCACGTGGATGTGAACATCACCGACCAGGATGTGCTGGATATCGAAGCTTTTAAGGCCTGGAGACCGGAATTCGCGCAGGCTGAATTTATTCTCGAAGGCGGAAAATATGTATGCGGGGTAGAGGTGGAAAAGATGTCGAAATCGAAATACAACGTAGTGAACCCCGACGACATTATTGCGCGCTACGGCGCGGATACCCTACGCATGTACGAAATGTTCCTGGGTCCTCTGGAGCAGAGCAAGCCCTG
>CALNCF010000234.1 GCA_937875035.1 uncultured Sphingobacteriaceae bacterium
CAACAATGAAGCCGGGCTGAAAGCCATTCGCTTTCAGTTGTCCGATACTGCGGAACATATCCGGCACACCGAGGCGGGCCTTGATCTTCTCGACAGCCGAGGCGGGGAGCAATTTCCGTATAATGGATCTGAGCATATCTTTTTATATTGATAAGTATATGAGCTTACCTGCGGAGCATGCGCTCTTTGTAAAGTTCCAGGTAATCGCCGGCGATCTTCGCCGCGCTGAAGCGTTCAACGGCCGCGGCCCTCACCCTTTCGCGGGAGATCGAGGGGATCATTCCCACCGCTTCGGTCATCTCTTCTTCCGTGTCGCATACAAAGCCGGTAACGCCATGCTCCACCACTTCGGGTACCGAACCCCGCTTCATCCCAATTACCGGCGTTCCGCAGGCCATGGCTTCAGCCATCACGATCCCGAAGGGCTCATTCCACAGGATCGGCATTAAAAACGCAGCAGCCGAACCCAGCAATTCATTCTTTTGTATATCATTTACCGGTCCCACATACACGATCTGTTCCTGGTCGATATGGGGTTTGACCTGCTCTTCAAAATATGCCGTTTCATGCGCGGGAATATTCCCGGCAATGATCAGCTTACGTTTCGTTCTCTTCGCGATCCCGATAGCCAGGTGCGTGCCCTTAATGGCTTCGATCCTTCCGAGGAAAACCAGGGGAGCATCTGCCGGCAGGTCCGTCGTTAAGCGGTACTGATCGACAGGTACCCCGTTATAGACCGTATATGCAGGGGCATAAGGACTGATCTGCGAAGAAATATAATCGCTGCATCCTGTAAACGCGAGGCTCCCTTTCGACGCGAGCTTCATCGCTTTCCGGATCTGCCCGATGCTCGGCTCACGCTGGTAGCTCATGATCTTGGGCAGTGACAAGGGCAATAGCGGACTCAGATAAGCCAGCCGGCTGAAGCTGTGCAGCACATCATATTTTCCCGATACAGCCGTACGGCTTAACAATAGCATATTGCGTAATACGCGATCCTGCTCATCGCGATAAGGCACCAGCCTGCATGCAGGCCTGGATTCCGGGTGCGCGATCAGCGTGACCTCATGGCCTGCGGCTGTGTACTGATCGATCAGCATACCGATGATGCGTTCGATCCCTCCATAAAGCAGGGGCGGAACAGGTATAAAAGGGTCGGCGCTTAATAAGATCTTCATTCCGTTACCTCCTCATAGATGTGTTGCATCCTGGCGGCCATCATCCCGGCAGTATAAGGACTTTCTATATTTTCTGATAAATGCTGCACGCTCAGGCGGTCTTCTGCCATCGTCCTGATCTTCTGATAGAGCGCTTCTTCATCTCCTACGCGTACCAGCATACCGTTTACACCGTCCTGTACCCTTTCCGCGAGTCCTCCCATATCGAAGCCGATCACCGGAACTTTCCGGGCAAAGGCTTCCAGTAATACATAGGGTCCTGTTTCGTAGAACATCGAAGGGATGGCCAGCACGTCCAGCCGGTCGATAAAAGCTGGCATT
>CALNCF010000235.1 GCA_937875035.1 uncultured Sphingobacteriaceae bacterium
ATTTCCACTACCTTCATTCCCTCTTCTGCATTAGTGGTAATGCCGGCACGCTGGTGCAATACATCGATCACATTGCGGATCACGTAATGATGGTTCTGGGCCGAGCCCTTGTACTGCCCGTAATCATTACCGGGATTGGTCGCTTCCAGCTCAGGCATACGGTAATCCTGCACATGGCAATACTCCACATGGTTCATGTACTGTCCGCCGATCTTAACGCTCCCCTTTTCCGCAATGATCGTCATGCTGCTTTCCATATTCCGGTCCCAGACAGAGGTAGAATAGTTAATGGTTCCTGTTCCGCCTTTCACAAAGCTGAAGTGCACCAGGCCGGAGTCTTCGAACTCCGTCATCTGTGCATGATTATAATTTTTCAGGCGCGCGTGAATATCAGTAATGTCGCCAAAGAGCCAGTACATCATGTCTACAAAATGACTGAACTGTGTAAACAGGGTACCTCCATCCAGGGCTTTTTTACCATGCCAGCTGTCGGGTGTATAATACCGGCTGTCCCTGTTCCAGAAACAGTTCAGCTGCACCATATATATTTCTCCCAGGTTCCCGGAATCCACCAATCCCTTCAGCCATTGCGAAGGCGGTGAATAACGGTTTTGCATCACGACAAAAACCTGCCTGTTCTTTTCTTTTGATTTCCGGATGATCGCTTCCGCATCAGCACAATGAAGCGCCATCGGCTTTTCGATCACCACATGCATGCCGTTCTCAAGCGCCAGCAAGGCTTGCGCAGCATGATAGCCGTTGGGTGTCGCAATATTCAGCACATCAATCTCTAACCCGGCTGCTATCAATTCTTCGAGCGAATGAAAGAAAGGAGTTTCATCATTTGCCGGGATGGCCAATTGCGGTTTAGGCTTGATGTCTGCCAGGGCTACCAGCTCTGCTTCCGGGTTCAGGCGGATCATCTCCGCATGCCTTAAGCCGATATGACCACAGCCCACAACTGCAAACTTTATTTTTTTACTCATACAGATCTTACGCTATTGAACCGGGCACCGCTTAACTGATCCTGCTTACCTGGTCATCCTTTAAGAGATACTCCTGCCCGCTTTCTTCGCACTTCGCGTATCCCTCCTTATTAAATATTAATTTATTACCATACTCACTTACCCAGCCCGTTTGCCGCGAAGGGTTACCTATTACCAGCGCGTAAGGCTTTACCGGCTTAGTTACCACCGCACCGGCTCCGATCATGGCATAAGCTCCGATCTCATTTCCGCAGATTATGGTCGCGTTCGCGCCGATGCTCGCACCCTTGCGTACCAGCGTAGGCTGATACTGATCCTTGCGCACCACCGCGCTTCGCGGGTTGATCACATTGGTGAATACCATCGATGGTCCCAGGAAAACATCATCCTCGCAGATAACCCCTGAATATACCGATACGTTATTCTGGATCTTTACCTGGTTGCCGAGGATCACCCCGGGCGATACCACCACGTTCTGCCCGATATTACAGCGCATACCGATCTTCGCGCCGGGCATGATATGAGAGAAGTGCCAGATACGCGTTCCGGCGCCGATCTCACAGCCTTCATCGATCGCCGCGGTTTCGTGTGCAAAGTAATCTTTGGTTTCTTGTGATGACATACGTATACCTTCAGAGGGTAATGAATCTCAAATTTATAGTAATAATTGGATATACGATAGCGTGAAGGAAATTCTCTGCCGTTGATCAGGCAGTGTACGCACGGATAGTACGTACGATATGCTGCAACTGTTCCGTTTCCATTTCGGTGTGGACAGGCAGGGAGAGCACTTCCCGGCAAAGCTGCTCCGTAACGGGGAAGCCGGATGCACCCTGAGCTGCCGTACGATAAGCCTGCTGCTCATGCAATGGCAAGGGGTAATAGATCATTGTCGGGATACCCAGCTCCTGCAGGTATGCACTGAAGGCTTCCCGGTTAATCTCATCCGAAAGGCGAAGTGTATACTGGTGAAACACATGCGTGGATTGCGTCGCACGTTGCGGGATATGCAGCCATGGAATACCGGCCAGGCCCTCATCATAAAAAGCGGCCACCTCCCTACGCGCGCTGATGTACGCGTCCAGGTGAGCCAGCTTAACTGAGAGGATCGCAGCCTGCAGGGTATCGAGGCGAGAGTTTATACCGACAAGCTCATGCACATATTTTTTCGACTGCCCGTGATTTGCGATCATGCCTGCCTTCGCAGCCAAAGCGGGGTTGTTCGTATACAAAGCTCCGCCATCGCCATAAGCCCCTAAATTTTTAGAAGGAAAGAAGGAAGTGCAGCCGATGTCGCCCATGGTTCCTGCATGATGCAGGGTCCCATCCGAAAAACGGTACGTCGCGCCAATAGCCTGGGCCGCATCTTCTACCACGAAAAGCTTGTGCTGACGTGCAATTTCGAGAATCGACTCCATATCGGCACACTGACCGAACAGGTGTACAGGTATAACGGCTTTAGTGGCAGGGGTAATGGCTTGCCGGATGGCATCCGCAGAAATATTAAAATCGCCGGGGTTCACATCCACCATGACCGGCTTCAGCTGAAGAAGCGCGATCACTTCGGCTGTAGCGGCGTAGGTAAAGCAAGGGACGATCACTTCATCGCCAGGCTTCAGCTCCAGCGCCATCAGCGCGATCTGCAGGGCATCCGTGCCATTGGCACAGGTCACCACATGCTTTACACCGAGGTATGATCCGAGCTGGGACTGAAAGGTTCGCACCTGCGGACCATTTATAAATTTAGCTTCATTCAAACAGGCCTGGATCGCATGATCGATCTCTGTCTTGATTCGATCATACTGCCCTTTCAGGTCCACCATTTGAATGTCTTTCATATACGTGAGGATACCTTCTTTTTATTCGAAGTAGTTCAGGGTATTGAATCCTCCGTCTTTCAGGTACTGGTCTTTTTTCATGAGGTGTAAGTCGGAAAGCACCATGTCTTTTACCAGCGCAGGCAGATCGTATTTCGGCTTCCAGCCCAGCTTAGTATTGGCTTTCGTCGGATCACCGATCAGCAGGTCTACTTCCGTCGGGCGGAAATACTGCGGATCTACCGACACCACGGTCTGTCCGAATTTGATATGCTCCGGGTTGATACCCAGCTCTGCCATACGGTTCTTGTCCGCGTCGATAATTACTCCTTTTTCATGCTCATCCTTTCCGCTGAACTCCACTTCAATTCCCAGCTCTGCAAAGGTCATCTTCACAAAATCGCGCACGGTGGTAGTGATGCCTGTCGCGATCACGAAATCTTCCGGTTTTTCCTGCTGAAGGATAAGATACATCGCTTCCACATAATCTTTCGCATGACCCCAGTCGCGTTTTGCTTCGAGGTTACCAAGGAAGATCTTATCCTGTAAGCCCAGGGCGATCTTCGCCGCGGCACGTGTTATTTTACGGGTGACAAAGGTTTCTCCCCGTACCGGGCTTTCATGGTTAAAGAGAATACCATTGCAGGCAAAC
>CALNCF010000236.1 GCA_937875035.1 uncultured Sphingobacteriaceae bacterium
CAGTGCTGCCGTGAACGGAAGTCCCGGGAGCTTCGCTTTCAGCCGTGCCGGGATCAGTACGTAGAGCAGGATGAGCCCCCCGGTTATAATAGAAAGCTGCTGCTGGTAGCCCGCGATCGCGAATCCCTGCCCGAGCAGGCCTGTCATCAGCCCGATCCATCCGTAGGAAAGAATCCGGCCCAGGTTATAGAGCAGGGCTGCAAAGGCTTTCCGCGCGGCAGATCCGGCAGGCAAAGGCAATGCCAGGGCCAGGGGCCCGCACATCCCGATGCAGTGAAAGCTGCCTAAAATACCAATGCTGAAAGCGGCGAACAGGTTCATGTTTAAATAATGATGATCTCTTCAGTATAATAGCTCACATTGTCTACGGTCCAGTGGATCCGCATATCGTATTTCCCGGTATGGAAAGAAGAAATATTGATGCGCTGGCTGTTCTCCGCGTCCACCAGGATGTCGCGGCTCAGGTCTTTGCTGCGGTCGGAAGGGCGGAAGAATTCCACCTTGCCGCTGATCTGCTTTCCTTTGAACATGGCAGGATAGGAGATGATCACTTCCTGTTGCTCCTGTTTCCAGCGGATGCGTTCAGGCAGGGCATTGGTCCGGTTGATCTCGTCGAGGCGGTGCTGGTATTCCAGCTCGAAGCCGGTATACACAATGGCAATGCCGGTACCCCAGTTTATCTTTTTCATATCCTTGCTTATTTCATAGGTCCTAAAAATCCGGAACGTACGGTTTCGATCCTGCGGCCGTTCTCGTAGATCCCGATCTCTACACTTGTTTTGGTTTCGGTAATATCACGGTTGTGGAGAATGATGAAGAATTCGCCCTGTCCCATGGAACCTTTCGCTACGCGGATGGTATCCTGCCCGATCATCTTGATCTCACCTTCCAGGTTCTCCAGCTTCAGCGTGGTATTGAAATCCTGGTGTGTCTTGTTCACGATCTTGATGGAATACAGGTTGCTCATGCGCTCGTTCTCCAGCCGCTGGAACATGATGCCCGGCGTACGCAGCACGGTGGCTTCCACATCGGCGCGCCCCGCCAGCATAAAGCCCAGCGTAGCGGCCAGCACGAGCAGCACCGCTGAATAAGCGATGATGCGGGTATTGAGCTTCAGCTTTTCTTTCTTCGCGATATTGTTCTCCGAAGCATAGCGTATCAGCCCGCGTTCGAAGCCCACCTTATCCATAATGCTGTCGCAGGCATCGATGCAGGCGGTACAGTTCACGCATTCGAGCTGGGTTCCGTTCCGGATGTCGATGCCGGTCGGACACACGGCTACGCAGAGCCCGCAATCGATGCAGTCGCCCTTGCTTTCGCGCTCTTCGCCTCGTTTGAAGCGGCCGCGTTCCTCGCCACGCATGTAATCATAAGCGACCACGATGGTATTCTTGTCGAGCAGCACGCCCTGTAGTCGCCCGTAAGGGCAAACCACTGTGCACACCTGCTCACGGAACCAGGCGAATACCCAGTAGAACACGCCCGTGAACACGAGCAGGGAGATAAAGCCCTTCATGTGTTCGGCGGGTGATGAGGTGATGATGGGCAGGAGCTGGTCGATGCCGATGATGTATGCTAAAAAGGTATTCGAAATAATGAACGCGATCAGGAAAAAGACGATGTGCTTCAGTGTTTTCTTGAAGACCTTTTTACCTGTCCAGGGCGCCTTGGCCAGGGCCCTTTGCTGGTTGCTGTCGCCTTCGATCCAGTATTCGATCTTGCGGAAGACCATCTCCATGAAAATGGTCTGCGGGCAGGCCCATCCGCAGAAAGCCCTGCCGAACACTACTGTAAACAGCACGATGAACACCATGAAGGTGATCATCGCCAGTACCAGCAGGAAGAAATCCTGCGGCCAGAATACCATGCCGAAGAGCACGAACTTGCGTTCGATGATGTTCAGCAGGAAGAACGGTTCCCCCTTGATCTTGATAAAGGGCAGGGTGAAGAACAGGAAGAGGTATACGATGGTCGCGTAATTGCGCAGGCGCGTCAGGTCCCCTTTCGGTTTCCGGGGATATACCCAGATCCGTTTTCCTTCCTTATCTGCCGTAGCGATCGTATCGCGGAAGGAGTCATCGTATTCGTAAACAGGTTCTTCCATTTTCTATCCTTATAATTATTTTGAAGCCGTTGCTGTGCTGTCGGCAGCGGGTGCCGCGTCTGTGGCAGGCTCTTCGGTATAGAGGGTTCCCTGCGGATCCTTCCCGTTCACCGGCTTGCTGCCATGCAGGCTTTTCACATAGCTGGTTACCTGCTGGATCTGGGTAGGGTTGAGGCTCGCTTTCCAGGAGATCATCCCCTTCTCAGGTACTCCGTTGGTAATGGTGCGGAAGATATCCTTCACCGAGCCGCCATGCAGCCAGTAATCGTCGGTCAGGTTAGGACCCACACCGCCTTCTCCCTGCGCTCCGTGGCAGGCCG
>CALNCF010000237.1 GCA_937875035.1 uncultured Sphingobacteriaceae bacterium
TAAAAACCGGTACCCTGAATGCCGAGGTGCTTCACCATGGTATCCGACAGATTGCCATGTACCGCCGAGAAGTTCACGCCGCCTTTCTCAATGATGTTGCCCTGCGTCATTACCCGGCTGCGACCGCCGCCGCCGCCTTCACGCTGCCAGGTATCCTCGGCAAAAAAGGCCTTTCCATCGGCTTGCTCTATCGCTGCACATATACTATCCTGTAATCCTGTAAAATAATCAGTTATACTTTCTTTTCTCAACATATCATTTAAGTATTTTCAAGCCTGAACAAACTGCTGTTATTCCAGGTAATCGAGGTCCCTGGCAAATGTTTCTTCCAGGCGGGAAACCGCGACCAGGGCCAGGCCCAAGCAGATCACCCCGATCAGCAGGGCTCCGTTCAGGATGCCATATTGTCCTTTCAAAAATTCAAAGCCCAGCGTAATGGGAACCACGGCTCCGCGCACAAAATTGGGAACCGTTGTAGTAACAGTCGCTCTTAAATTGGTACCGAAGTGCTCGGACGCCACGGTTACGAACAGGGCCCAATATCCGGTGGTGAAGCCCAGCAGTACGCATAATCCATATAACAGGCTTACCGAAACCTGCCTGGAGTTCAGGAACAGGCATACGCTCAGCACACTGAGGCTGATAAACACGAAGATCACCTTTTTACGGGTCTTCCATACCTGGCTGAGTATGCCGCTGGCTAAATCGCCGATGGCGAGGCCTATATAACAATACATAATGGCTTTACCGGCGCTTACATAGCCTTCGATACCGAGGGAACGGGCTATTTCAGGCGAAAAGGTCATCAGGATACCTACCACGAACCAGACCGGGAGGCCTATCAGGATACAGTTCAGGTACTTAAAGAAGATGGAACGGCTGCTGAAAAGCCGGAGAAAGTTTCCACGGTCGACATGCTTCGCGGAGAGTGAACGGAATAACCCCGATTCATAAACCCCTAAGCGCATCACCAGCAACAGCAGGCCAAGTCCGCCGCCGATAAAATAAGCCGTTTGCCAGGTCCACAGGTCGCCGACAAGTGCCGCCGCTACCGCGCCTAAAAGCCCGACGGTAGCTACGATCATGGTACCATAACCCCTGTTCTCCTTGCTCATGGATTCGCTCACCAGGGTAATGCCCGCCCCGAGCTCCCCGGCCAGCCCGATGCCGGCAATAAAGCGGATCGCGGCGTACCATTCCATATTTGTTACGAAGCCATTGGCGATATTCGCCGCCGAATACAGGAAGATGGAGCCGAATAATACGGACACCCGCCCCTTACGGTCGCCGAGGATCCCCCAAAATATGCCACCGACCAGCATGCCGATCATCTGCATATTAATGAGGAAGATCCCCTTGGAAAACAGCTGGTCTTCGGGTATGCCGATAGAGCGTAAACTGTTTATTCTCACAATACTGAACAGCACCAGGTCGTAGATATCTACAAAATACCCCAGGGCCGCCACAAGGATCAGGCTGTTGATCTTAGCGCTGCTGACATTGTTCATACAGTACAATTTTAGCATAATTTTCAGATTATTCAGGGGCACGAATAAGGAAATAGCTATCTTTAGAGTTATTGTTACTATTATATTTTCTAAGGATGAGAAATTACATTTTAGCAGCGCTTACGCTGGCGCTGTATGTTTCGGCAGATGGCGGTTGTAACCGGAAAGATAAAGAAGCGGCCAACAGCCTTCACGGCAAATGGCGCTGGGTAAAGACCTTTTGCTGCGGAAGAACCAGCGTATGGTCTACTCCCGAAAGCTGCAACTGCACCCGTTCGCTGGAGCTGAAAAGCGATGGCAGGTATGTGCTGATGGATAACGGGGAGATCACCAAGGAGGGAACGTATATGCTGCGCAAGGGCATTAACGATTACCAGCAATCGACCGGCGATGAGCGTGAAGCGATCGTTATGGACAGCACCGATGCTTATTACCTGAGCATGAACGGCGATACCTTGGGTGTGACCATGGGCTATATGGACGGGCCGAATTATTTTTACGTGAAGTCTGAATAATTCCAAACAAACCCGCGCACAGGTTTGTCATCAGGTACACAAAAACATCACATGGAAAATTTCACCTACTATAACCCGACCAAGATCATCTTTGGGCATAATGAAGTAGAGAAGATCGGTGCGGAAAGTGCGAGCTACGGAACCAGGGCCCTCATCTTAACCGGCAAGGCTTCGGTGAAGAAGAGCGGATTGTACGACCGGGTCATCAACCTGCTTGATCAACACCATATCAGCGCGGTTACCTATGAAGGCATCAAATCGAACCCGGTGTACGAAGACGCCGATGCGGCCGTAAAGCTGGCCAAAGAGCAGGGTGTGGATATGATCATTGCCATTGGCGGCGGTTCGGTGATCGACACAGCGAAAGCTGTAGCCATCGGCTATTACGTGGATCATTCGGTATGGGATTTCTACCTGCAGAAAGCGAAGCCCCTGAAAGC
>CALNCF010000238.1 GCA_937875035.1 uncultured Sphingobacteriaceae bacterium
TTCTTTCCGCGGGCACGGCCAATCGCGTCGATCTCATCAATAAAGATGATACATGGCGCTTTTTCTTTGGCCTGGCGGAAGAGATCACGCACACGTGACGCGCCTACCCCTACGAACATCTCTACGAAATCCGATCCGGATAACGAGAAGAAAGGTACCTGCGCTTCGCCTGCAACGGCTTTAGCCAATAAGGTTTTACCGGTTCCGGGCGCGCCCACGAGGAGCACACCTTTCGGGATCTTACCCCCGAGGCTGGTATATTTTTTAGGGTTCTTCAGGAAATCTACTATTTCCATGACTTCCTGCTTGGCTTCTTCCAGACCCGCTACATCGTTGAATGTAATGGAAACCTGCGATTCCTTGTCGAACAGGGTCGCCTTGGATTTCCCGATGTTGAATATCTGTCCGCCGCCACCCGCTGCGCCACCGCCGGAAATTCTGCGCATAATGAACACCCATACGGCGATCATGATACCCAGCGGCAGGATCCAGGTCAGGAGGAAGTCACGCCCCCAGTTGGTGCGGCTGATCCATTGAATGTTTACTTTCTCTGCAGGAGTAAATCCTTTCTGTGCCACATCAAGGCGCTCGTTCAGGATCTTGATATCACCTTCGCGGAAGAAATACTGTGGTCCGGTGCCTGCGAATACGCCGTTGGTGGCCACATCCTTGTATTTTTCATTCTGAAGCTTCTCCTTATAGAGATATACTTCCACGATGTATAATTCATCCTGCTTGTAAGCAACGAGCTTTTCTACATCATGGCTCATCAGCATTTCACTTTCGAAACGCTGGTAGCTGATTTCCTTTGCGGTATTTCCAGAGTACAGGAACTGGAATGCGAGCACACCGACTAACAGCGCGCCGTAGATCCAGTAAAAGTTAAACTTAGGAGGTTTGGGTATTGTCTTTTTGATCTTGTCTTTACTGAAGAGATCTTTTTTGTTTTCTTCCATTATGATGATAATATTCTAATAACACGATAACTATCCGGCCGACTGATATGTTTTAACTTCTGCATCACCCCACAGATCTTCCACTCCGTAGAATTCCCTTTTCTCCCGCTGGAAGATGTGAACGACTACGTTGCTATAATCAAGGATGATCCATTCGGCGTGCTGAAAACCCTCTTTATGCCAGGGGTCTTCGTTTAATGCTTTGTACATCTCTTCTTCGATCGAATCGGAGATCGCCTTAACCTGTGTGGTAGAATCGGCATGGCAAATGATAAAATAATCACTGACAGAACTGCGGATGTTCCGCAGGTCGAGGCTTACGATATCTTTACCTTTCTTTTCCTGGATACCGTGGATGATGATTTCCGCGACCCGGGATGACGCTGTTGGTGCTTTCTTGTTTTTATGCATTAAAACCGATTAATTTACACAAAAATATAAATATCTTTTGCATACATAACCCCATGAACACTTTATTTGTTGGCAAAAAAATAATGATTCCTGAGCAGGTCGTTTCTACGAACACGTACGCGATGGAGTTATTGTCAAATACCAAGCCAGTGGCCGGGGGTACTGTTATTATGGCAGTATCGCAAAGCGCCGGCCGGGGTCAGCAGGGCAATTCATGGGAGGCTGAGCCGGGCAAGAACCTCACGCTGAGCCTGGTACTCTACCCGGATTTCCTGGAAGCCGGGAAGCAATTCTACCTTTCTAAAATAATCAGTCTGGCTGTAGCAGAGGTAG
>CALNCF010000239.1 GCA_937875035.1 uncultured Sphingobacteriaceae bacterium
ACGATTACCTCAAGCTGTTATATGCCCGTATCGGCCGCACCATATCCCCGGTGTCAGGCAAAGAAGTGAAGCGCGATACGGTGAGCTCCGTCACCGACTTTATATTGTCAAGAAATAACGGCGATACCATTTATGTATTCGCGCCACTGCATCCGCATCATGAGCGCAGTCTGAAAGAAGAGCTGGCCGTGCTTATGCAGAAAGGCTTTAAGCGGGTAAAATACAAAGGAAGCATCAGCCGGATCGAAGAGCTGATCGAAGATAAATCGGTGAAAAATACCGACCTGAAAAAAAGCAATATGCTCCAGGTGCTCGTCGACCGGATCGTGCTCGAGAAAGAAGACGAAGACACCATTTCCCGCATCGGGGATTCGATCCAGACCGCGTTTTTCGAAGGCAAGGGCGATTGCATCATTGTGCTGGAAGACGAGCAGGAAGATTCTTCCGAGTTTCACTTCTGCGATCGTTTCGAAGCCGATGGCATTCGTTTCGAAGAGCCCAGCGTACACTTCTTCAGCTTCAATAATCCCTTCGGCGCCTGTAAGGTATGCGAAGGCTATGGCAAGGTGATCGGCATTGATGAAGACCTTGTGGTTCCCGATAAAAGTAAATCGGTATACGACGGGGCCATTGCCCCCTGGCGTGGAGAGAAGATGCGCGAATGGCTGGAAAAGCTCATCCGCCATGCAGCTAAATTCGACTTCCCGATCCACCGGCCCTTTGCCGAGCTGAACGCGCAGGAGCGCAAGCTTTTATGGACCGGTAACGCTTATTTCGAAGGGCTGGATGCCTTTTTCAAATACCTCGAAGAGCAGACCTACAAGATCCAGTACCGTGTAATGCTGTCGCGCTATCGCGGACGGACCACCTGTCCCGATTGCAACGGGAGCCGCTTGCGTAAAGACGCATCCTATGTAAAAGTGAACGGGCAGTCGATTACCGATATCGTACTGATGCCCTTGGATAAGGCCTCCGATTTTTTCAATACACTTGAATTAAATAAGCATGATGAGCAGGTAGCGAAACGAATCCTGACCGAGATAGCCAACCGCCTGAAATACCTGAATGATGTAGGTCTGGGCTACCTCACCCTGAACCGCTTGTCGAATACCCTCTCCGGGGGAGAGTCCCAGCGCATCAACCTGGCGACCTCCTTAGGGAGCAGCCTTGTGGGCTCGCTGTATGTACTCGACGAGCCCAGCATCGGGCTTCACTCGCGCGATACGCAACGCCTGATCGAAGTATTGAAATCGCTGCGCGACAACGGCAATACAGTGATCGTGGTAGAGCACGATGAAGAAGTAATGCAGGCCGCCGATTATATCATTGATATTGGTCCCGATGCCGGTACAGGCGGCGGGCATATTGTGTTCGAAGGAACCTATCCCGAATTGCTGAAGAGCAGGGATAGCTGGACCGGGAAATACCTGGACGGAACGGAACGTATCGACATCCCGGCGCATCGCCGCCAGTGGTCCGATCATATCCTCATCAAAGGCGCGCGCGAGAACAACCTGAAGGGTATCGATGTGAAGTTTCCTTTGCATACTCTTACCGCTGTAACCGGCGTGAGCGGTTCCGGTAAGACCAGCCTGGTGAAACGGATCCTGCTTCCCGCCATGCAAAAGGTTATCGGGAATTATGCCGTAGAGCAAACAGGCTTGTTTGATTCCATCGCCGGGGATTATAGGCAGATCGAACAGGAAGAAATGGTCGACCAGAACCCGATCGGGAAATCATCACGATCGAACCCGGTTACCTATGTAAAGGCTTATGATGAGATCCGGAACCTCTTTGCCGCGCAGGGTGCGGCGAAGGCGGCGGGCATGAAGCCCTCGCATTTTTCATTCAATGTGGATGGAGGCCGTTGCGAAGTATGCCAGGGGGAAGGAGAGGTGAAGGTAGAAATGCAGTTCATGGCAGACATCTTCCTGCCTTGCGAAAGCTGTAACGGCAAACGTTTCAAGCAGGAAGTGTTAGACATCACTTATAAAGAAAAAAGTATCTCCGACGTGTTGGACATGACGGTCGATGAGGCCATTGAATTTTTCCGTGATGATAAAAAGATCCTTGGCCGCATTCAGCCCCTGGCAGATGTAGGCCTGGGCTATGTGCACCTGGGGCAATCCTCCAATACGCTTTCGGGCGGGGAGGCGCAGCGCATCAAGCTGGCTTCGTTCCTCGTTCGCGGACAGAACGCGCATCATACCTTATTTATCTTCG
>CALNCF010000240.1 GCA_937875035.1 uncultured Sphingobacteriaceae bacterium
AGGAGCTTCATTCGTACCGTTTCGACCAGGCGCAGCATTGCGCTGTTCCGCTCGACGGTCTTGCGCAGGGTACATACCTGTTCCAGCTAAGCAGCCAGCAAGGTGCTATCCTGGCCAATAAGATCATTCAGAAATTATAATTATGGATTCTATATGCAGGAAGGGAGACCCGGGTCTCCCTTTCGGGCATTAAAGGGGGCACCTGTGTACAAGAGGATATGCGTGTTTTTGAGTATATTGCTGCCCCGAAATCATCTGCAAATAACCAAACAATTGATATGAAAATGAGTGTTAAAATAAAGTGTAGCCTGTTTTTAGCAGGTATTTCACTTTTAGGTCGAACCTGAAGTATGGTACCCTGTCCAACATCTGGGGCTATGTGGATTCAACCGGTAAGGAGTATGCCCTGGTAGGAGCCGATACGGCATTATCCATTGTCGATGTCAGCATCCCCAGCGCGCCTGTAAAGAAATTTTCCGTACCCGGTCCGCATTCTTCCTGGAGAGAGATCCGTACCTGGGATAAATACGCCTATGTAACCACGGAAGGCGGAGGTGGGGTAACCATCGTCGACCTGAGCAAGCTGCCCAATACCATAAGCTCTACACATTACACAGGCGATGGTGTAGTTACCGGGAAGATCGACCAGATCCACGCCCTCCATATCGACAATGGTAAGCTATACCTCTACGGGGGTAATTACCAGGGTGGAAGAGCAAAGGTGTTCAGCCTGGCCGACCCGATGCACCCTGTATACCAGGGTACGGTATCTAACCGCTACGTGCACGACGGCTTTGTACGGAACGATACCCTCTATTCCTGCCAGATCTACGACGGACTGCTGGAAGTGATCGACGCGCGCGATCCGCACAACCCGGTGGTGATCAACAGCCAGCTTACCCCGAGCCAGTTTACACACAATTCATGGATGTCGACCGATCGTCGTGTGATCTATACGACTGATGAGGTAGATGGATCTTATGTAACCGCTTACGATATTTCCGACCTGTCGAATATCAGGGAGCTCGACCGTTACCAGTCGAACCCGGGTTCAGGCTCAATCGGCCATAATACCTACGTGCTTAACGACCAGGGGGTAACCGGTTCCCATACCGATTTCCTGGTGACGTCTTATTATACCGATGGCTTTACCATTGTAGATGCCGCCCGTCCGGATAACCTGGTACAGGTAGCGAATTACGATACTTCACCATTGAGCGGGCCGGGATATAACGGAGCCTGGGGAGTGTATCCGTATCTTCCTTCCGGGAATATCCTGATCTCTGACATCCAGATGGGAATGTTCGTATTAACACCGGAATATAAGCGTGCCTGCTACCTCGAGGGTACCGTAAAAGACAGCGTGACCAACGCGGCTATTCCGAACGTAGTCATTACGGTTTTGGGCCAGGACGAACTGAATACCTCTTCTATGATCAACGGAGTATTCAAATCAGGTACAGTAGATGCCGGAACCTATACGGTGAGCTTCGCGAAGTTCGGCTATATTACCAAGGTTGTTTCCGGTGTAATGCTTGATAACGGGCAGGTAACCAATCTCGATGTGATCATGTCTAAACGCCCGAATTATACCTTCGAGGGTATTGTACAATCGGGGACACCTAACAACAGGTTACAGGGCGCGACGATTTTACTTCGCAATGCAGAGTTCAGCTATGAAGTAACATCCGATGTGAACGGTATGTTCAATATTCCGACCTTTTACGAAGGACGTTACGGCATTCATGCCGCTAAAGAAGGTTATCATACCATCTATATAGATTCTGTTCTGTACAATTCGCAAAGCGGCACCATCACCCTCGATCTGCAGGAAGGTTTTTATGATGATTTCATGTTCCGCTTCAATTGGATGGTAACCGGCGACGCTGAAAAAGGCGCATGGGAAAGAGGTAAGCCGAAAGGTACGATGCTGGCCGGTGTAAAGGCTAATCCTGACCAGGACGTAAGCGATGATTTTGGTGATGAGTGTTATGTGACCGGTAATGGTGGCGGCTCATCAGGCACCGACGACCTGGATAACGGAACCACGATCCTTACTTCTCCTTGGATGTCTTTATTGCCTTATACAAATCCTACGTTGAACTATTACAGATGGTTCTTCGCGGGCGGTGGCGATGGCAACCCGGACGATACCCTTTTTGTGAAGCTGACAGACGGTACCAGCACGGTAACGGTAGACCAGGTAGGGCCTAAGGGACCGAACAACAGCACCTGGGTATTCCATTCCGTACGCGTAAAAGATTATTTCCCGAACGCAACCAGTGTGAAAGTGATCTATGAAGTGAGCGACCTGCCGGGTAATGGTCATATTATTGAAGCGGGTGTGGACAAGGTCTACCTCGAAGAAGCGAATGCCGTGGGAATCAACCCGTCGGCTCAAAGCGCGAAGTTCAATATGTTGGTATACCCGAACCCGGTTACCGAGCATACGGTGATCACCTATAAGCTCGACGCTTCACAGTTCAACGCGCAGGCGAAGCTGGAAGTGGTGGATTTACTGGGAAGAGTAATGCAAACGCAAAAGCTCACGCAGGCAGAAGGACGCGTTAGTCTGAGCCAGGATCTGGCAAAAGGTGTGTACCTTGTAAAGATCAGCAATGGCGCCGAGCAGGAAACGCTGAAGATCGTTAAATAGAAACAGGCGTATCCTGTTAAAGCATAAAAACAAAACCCCTGCATCATAATAGGTGCAGGGGTTTTTTATGTGAAAAGGTTCGGTAATAATTAAACCGCTTTTACTTCGAATTCATAGCTTTCCATGATCAGGTTCGCCAGCAATTTACTGCAGGCAAGGTCCACCTGCTCTCTGGCTTCCGCTTCATTGGCTGCTTCCAGCTCCAGGGTAATGTGCTTGCCAATACGTACCTGGCTGATCGTACCCAGTCCAAGGCTTTTCATGCTGCCGGTTACAGCCTTTCCCTGCGGGTCAAGGATCTCTTTCTTCGGCATGACGTCAATTTCTGCAATAAATTTCATCTGATAGTTCTAAAATGTATAATGGATAAACTGATGTACAATACTAAGATCACAGGTATGGCCGCAAATTTAAGAAAAGCCGCCAATACTGCTGATAAAATCAGGAAAATGAATTTGAATTTATTCTGACCCCATGCGAGGGAGTTGAATTTCAGGGAGAAGATCCTGATCTCGCTCACCAGCAGCCAGCTCATCAGCAGGGTAATGCCGGATAAGAGAACAGCCGAGCGGATAAGCTCCGGGTGATCCTGCCGGATAAACGGCAGCGATACGATAAAGAGCGTATTCATCGGTGTATTCAGCCCGATAAACTCTTCCGTTTGACGGGTGTCGATATTGAATTTTGCCAGGCGAAGAGCCGAGAATACCGTGATCAGGAAACCCAGGTAGGGAAGGTAGGTCCAGCCGCAATCGCTTTGCTGCAAAAGGCTGTACATTACTACCCCCGGTAAAAAACCGAAGCTCACCATATCTGCCAGGGAATCGAGCTCCTTGCCGATCTCCGATTTCACATGCAGCAGCCGTGCGGCGAATCCATCGAAAAAATCAAAGATCCCCGACAGCACTACGAAGTAAGCGGCCGTTTGTAATTCACCCTGGAAGGCGAACACGATCCCGATACATCCTGAAAAAAGATTGGCGCAGGTTAAAAAATTAGGAATGTGTTTTTTCATGGCACATGGTAAAAGAAAAGCAGGCAGCGTAGAACTGCCTGCGTATAGGTTCGGAATTATCCGTTCATTGAAATCAGGAACTCCTCGTTCGACTTCGTTCCTCTCATCTGCTTCTGCAGGAACTCCATCGCTTCGACAGGATTCATATCCGACAGGTGGTTTCTCAGTATCCAGATCCGTTGCAGCACATCCTTGTCTAACAGCAGGTCATCGCGGCGGGTGCTCGAAGCGGTAATGTCGATCGCCGGGAAGATCCGTTTATTGGCCAGCTTACGGTCGAGCTGGAGCTCCATATTACCTGTACCCTTGAACTCTTCAAAGATCACGTCATCCATTTTGGATCCCGTATCGGTCAGGGCTGTAGCGATAATGG
>CALNCF010000241.1 GCA_937875035.1 uncultured Sphingobacteriaceae bacterium
AAAGCTTTCCATGAAGCGTATCCATATCCCAGAAAACACTGGGACCGTTGCTGAACGCTTGCCAGGCCAGCTGCGCGTGTGCATTCGCTGCCAGTATGCACAGCGCTGCTAAGAGGTAAATTTTTTTCATGACTGTATGGGATATAATGGTTTAGGGTCACCTGCTTTGATTATCATGAACAGGTGATGATGATGTTCAAAATTATCAGCGCCCGTCCTGGACTACAATACTACTTTCATGTGATTTTTAAGAGTGATGGATGGATCATGCCTGGCCACGAAGCGTATCAAACCGATCTGATCCGGTGGTAATTTATCATGCCGGCCCGGGAGTAAATCCGCCGATCATTTCTTAGCTTTGGAGCATGAATACCATTCTCATTAAAAATGCGACCCTGGTGCACGAAGGGCGCCGTTATACGGCAGATGTATTGATCAGAGAACAACGGATCGAACAGGTCGGTACCGGCCTGTCTCACCCCTCGGCCCGGGTGATCGATGCCTCGGGCTTATTGCTGCTGCCCGGCGCGATCGACGACCAGGTGCATTTCCGTGAGCCCGGACTTACACACAAGGGTGATATTCATTCAGAATCCAGGGCCGCGGTGGCCGGCGGTATCACCTCCTTTATGGAGATGCCGAATACGATACCTAATACCTTTACGCAGGAGCTGCTGGAAGACAAATACCGGATCGCTTCCCAGCGCTCGCTGGCCAACTATTCCTTCTTTATGGGCGCATCCAATACCAATCTCGAAGAAGTACTGCGCACCAATGCGGCAGAGGTCTGCGGGATCAAGGTGTTCATGGGTTCATCCACAGGAAATATGCTGGTCGACGACCCCAATACCCTCGAGAACCTGTTCGCCCGGTCGCCCATGCTGATCGCTACCCATTGCGAGGATGAGCAGACCATTAAGGATAACCTGGAGAAATTCAAAGCCGAATACGGTGAGCACATACTGGCATTTATGCACCCGCAGATCAGGAGCGCGGAGGCTTGTTACCTCTCTTCCTCGCTGGCGGTCTCGCTGGCAAAGAAGCATGGTACCCGTTTGCACATCTTGCATATTTCTACGGCAAAGGAAACCGGTCTTTTTGAAAAGGATATCCCACTAAAGGACAAGAAGATTACCGCCGAAGCCTGCGTGCATCATCTCTGGTTCACCGATGAGGAGTATGCCCGCCTCGGCAACCGGATCAAATGGAACCCGGCGGTAAAATCGGCTGAAGACCGTGAAGGCATCCGCCAGGCCCTGAAAGAGGGTCGTATAGATGTGGTGGCAACGGATCACGCGCCGCATACCATCGAAGAGAAAGCCATGCCTTACTTACAGGCTCCCTCCGGCGGACCGCTCGTGCAGCACGCGTTAGTCGCTATGCTCGAGATGGTGCAGCAGGGTGTGTTTACGCTGGAAGAAGTGGTAGAAAAGATGGCGCACAACCCCGCTATCCTGTTCCGCATCCGGGAACGCGGATTCATCCGCGAAGGCTATTATGCCGACCTGGTTTTGGTCGACCCGCAAGCTCCCTGGACGGTAGAAGCATCTAATATCCTGTATAAATGCGGCTGGTCGCCTTTCGAGGGCCAGACCTTTGGCCATAGGGTAGCCTATACTTTTGTAAGCGGCCACCTGGCTTATGAAAAGGGTATTTTTCATGAAGAGCAGGGAGGGCAGCGGTTGTCATTCAATCCCCAGGCATAAACTCCAGGTTTCTTCCGGGTAAGCTTTTGATGGTTTTTTCAGGATAAAATTCTTTTTGTGAAACCCTTGATCCTGTTTTTCCGAACAAAGGTTTGACTACGATAACCGTCCTGAAACCCGGGACGGTTATTTTATTTAAAACGGGCGTTTCCTTTCATCTGATCAACGGCTTCTTTCCCCGTTTTTTCCGAATGTGCAAACCAAAACAGGTCAATTCTTGTATTTCCTGTACATTTGCAGGAATTATAAAAAGGATATGGCTAAAGTTGCAATCAATATAGGTACAGGAAGCTTACAGAAAGAAGAGATCATTATCGGGATAGACCTGGGTACGACCAACAGCCTGGTCGCTTATATCAACGAAGAAAAGCAGGCGGAAGTGATCAACGACCTTGGAAAAGGGGTATTGGTACCCTCCATTGTGCATTTTCACCCTTCAGGTGAGGTGATTGTAGGGAATGAGGCCAAAGGCTACCTCGTAAGCGATCCGCATAATACCATTTTCTCCGTAAAGCGCCTCTTAGGCCAGTCGTACGGAGATATCCAGAACTTTAAGGATTTTTTCAGCTATAAGGTGATCGACGATGATACCGAAAGCCTGGTGAAGATCAGGGTCGGCGACCGTTTCTACACACCTATCGAGCTTTCGTCACTGATCCTCAAAGAGCTGAAAGCGCGTGCGGAACATGCCCTGAAAACCCCTGTCAACCGTGCGGTTATCACCGTGCCGGCTTATTTTAACGATGCGCAGCGCCAGGCTACCCGCGATGCGGGCAAGCTGGCCGGGCTGGATGTGCTGAGAATTGTGAACGAACCTACCGCTGCGAGCCTTGCTTATGGTATTGGCTTGGACCCT
>CALNCF010000242.1 GCA_937875035.1 uncultured Sphingobacteriaceae bacterium
GGGGATAAAATCGGCAGGGGGGTATACGTTTACCGCCTGAAAGTGCGTTCTTCTGACGGCAGTATGGCCGATAAATATGAGAAACTGGTGGTTCTGAACTGATCCTCTATATTTTTCTATATTTGCAGACTTACGCATTTTCAAACAGATCATTTAAAAAGAAGAAGAAGAACATAAATGAAGAATTTCTTTCAGAAGATTGTTGTTGCAGGAGGCTTATTGACATTTGTAACAGGCGTAGCCGTAGCACAGGATACCCTGAATTCTCAGACCCTGGGAGGTAAAAGAGTAAACTCGATCACTACCGCGGTTCCGTTCCTGCTGATCGCACCTGATTCCCGTCACGGAGCCATGGGCGATGCAGGGGTTTCTTCCACTCCCGATGTATTCTCCAATCACTGGAACCCTTCCAAGCTGGCGTTCGTAGACCGTAAATATGCGCTGGCAATCTCTTATACGCCATGGCTACAAAAGCTGGTTCCTGATATCAACCTTTCCTATTTATCCGGTTATTACCGGATCGACAGCCGCCAGACCATAGGCGCGTCCTTACGGTATTTCTCGCTTGGCGAGATCACCTTTACCGATCAGACGGGCAACCAGACCGGTTCGGGTAACCCGAACGAGCTGGCTGTCGACCTGGCTTACGCGCGTAAGCTCTCAGACCGCTTTTCGATCGGAACAGCCTTCCGTTTCATTAATTCGGACCTGGCGCAGGGACAAAATGTAAGCGGGCAGGATATCAAGCCGGGCCGTGCGGTAGCTGCGGATATCTCCATGTATTACACGAATCCCGACCTCAAGCTGAACGGCAAGAAGACTACTTTCGCTGCCGGGATGAACATCTCGAACATCGGTAACAAGATGAGCTATACCGATGCCTCACGGCGTTATTTCATCCCGACCAATATGCGTGTAGGTGCATCCGGCAAGATGAAGCTCGACGATTACAACGAGATCACCCTGATGGTAGATGCCAACAAGCTGCTGGTACCAACCAACCCTTTATATGGTAAGGACAGTGCGGGCAACGTGTATATTATTAAGGGGGAAGACCCTGATAAGTCACTGACCTCGGGTATCTTCGGTTCCTTTAACGATGCGCCGAACGGCATGAAGGAAGAATTACAGGAGATCTCTTATTCTGTAGGCTTCGAATACTGGTACGACAAGCAGTTCGCGTTCCGCGGAGGATACTTCTACGAGCATCCCCTGAAAGGAAACAGGCAATACTTTACCATGG
Organism: uncultured Sphingobacteriaceae bacterium; assembly: GCA_937875035.1. Classification (GTDB taxonomy): domain Bacteria; phylum Bacteroidota; class Bacteroidia; order Sphingobacteriales; family Sphingobacteriaceae; genus CALNCF01. The sequence continues at coordinate 1,244 of CALNCF010000242.1, forward strand.
GAGCAGGCATTAAATACAATGTATTTGGATTAGACCTGTCATACCTGATCCCTACCCAGCAGCAAAACCCGTTGGAGAATACCCTGCGGTTTTCCCTGACCTTTAATTTTGAAGATCCGAAAGAAAAACAAAAGAATTAATGAATATCCGTATAGGTTTTGGTTTCGATGTCCATCAATTAAAAGATGGACATCCGTTTTTTATGGGCGGAGTAGAATTGTCCCATCATAAGGGGGCGTATGGTCATTCCGACGCGGATGTGCTGCTCCATGCCGTATGCGACGCCCTTCTCGGCGCTGCGAATCTCCGCGACATCGGCTTCCATTTTTCCAATACCGACGATCGCTGGAAGGGTATCAGCAGCCTGGTCCTACTCGAAGAAGTGGTTAAGCTGTTGAAAGAAAAAAATTACAGCGTGGGTAATATCGATTGTATGATCTGCCTGGAAGCCCCTAAGATCAATCCGCATATCCCAGCCATGAAAGCAGCGATCTCCAAAGCCATCGGCATTTCCGAAGACGATGTATCCATCAAGGCCACGACCAATGAGCAGATGGGTTTTATAGGGCGTGAAGAAGGCGTGGTTGCCTATGCCGTAGCCCTGATCGGGCGGAACGGATCTTAAAAGCCCCGCTGGCGCATCGCTTCGAACACCAGGATGGCC
>CALNCF010000243.1 GCA_937875035.1 uncultured Sphingobacteriaceae bacterium
GAATAATAAAATGCAGGCCTGGCAGTTTAAGACAATAGCAAGCTTAGTTAAGATAAGTGGGTTTAGTAATAATTTAGTAGGTTTAGTTAGGTTAAAAGAATCCCGGGTTTATTCCCGGGATTCTTTTTTTAGAAGAGAGACTACAGGAATGATTCTTGAATAAGAAGGAACAGGACTCTGCATCTGCCTGTTAATGTGGTATAGAGTCGGCGGGCTTACGAAGGTAAGCCCGCTTATTTTTCAGAGCTTTCGTCCGAGGATCACCAGGTCGTAAAACTGGCCATTCATTTCTGCTACCCCGGGTAACCGGCCATAGGGTTCGAAACCATGCTTGCGGAAGAAACGTATGCTGGGTTCATTATGCCCGAAGATAAAGGCCAGCATGGTATGGATGCGAAGAGTGGGAGCCTGCTCGAAGGCGTATTGGATGAATGCCTGCCCCACCTGCCTGTAACGGTATGCTTCATCTATATAGACCGAAATTTCCGCGGTTCCGGCGTAAGCAGGCCGGCCATAGAAATTTTTAAAACTCATATAGCCTGTTACCTGTTCTGCATCGGTAGCAACCCATATCGGGCGCAGGGTATGATGAGCGGCAAACCATTCCAGCCGGCTTTTTGCGCTGGGAGGACTGGTATCCGCAGTCACCATGCCCGAAGGTATGGTCGCATTGTAAATACGGTTGATGGCGGGCAGGTCAGCCTCGGTGGCCAGGCGTATATTCATGTTTTTAAATTAGGATTTTTTAAAAGAAAAAGAAATATCTTTATATACCGATCGTTCCCATGAACCAGCATACCATTAACCCGGTGCACTCGCTGCGCCGTAGCTATATCCTCGCCAGCTCACTCATGGTGATCCTGGTACTGGTTTGCGTGCTGGTGGTGAACCGGTCTATCAGGCATCGCATCTCCGATGCCGAGATGATGAATGTGATAGGAAGACAACGGGTCCTCTGCATCGGCATCAATCAAAGCCTTAAAGTACTTACCCGTACCGATATACCTGAACGGGAGCCATTGCGACTCCACCTGGCCCAGCTTATAAAGCTTTGGGAAGAGAACCAGGACTGGCTGCTTGATCCCGATCGTGAGAAGCAAAGCATCTTTATGGATGACATCTTCTTCCGCAGCCTGATCAACCAGTCGCATGCCTCATACGTGATCCTGGAGCAAGCGGCGTATGAAGCTACGGCTAATTCGGATCCCGCGAATGTAAGCGTACAGCAGCGCATCTTCCAGGAAAATTTCTCCCGTTATCTCTATACCATCAACAGGGCTGCTACCTATGCCAGCCGGGCAAACATCAGCGATATGCAAAGCCTTTCTGCGGTGGTATGGCTCATGGGCAGCATATTTCTTATGGTGATCCTGGTGCAGATCGTTGTGGTCTTCCGGCCGGCGCTTCTTAGCCTGAAAGCTTATTTCAACTCTTCCGAAACATATGCGGAAGACTTGTCCCATTCCCTCGACCAGGTGAACAGCCTGTACCAGGACGCGCCCTGCAGCTATTACAGCCTGAGTGTCGACGGCATCTTCCTGAAAGTGAACCATACCTTTGTGATGCTCACCGGCTATGAAGAAGAAGAGCTGGTCGGCAAGATGAAGTTCTCCCGCCTGGTCACTCCCGAATCGGAAGAGAAGCTGTCGTTCTATCATTCGCTGCTCCTGGCCAATGGCTATATCAACGATATCCGGATCGATTTTATCCGGAAGGATGGAAGCATCCTGCCCGCCCTGTTAAATACCCGCGTGGAAACCGACCCCGTAAGCGGCCGGGTGCTGGTGTATAACACCACCATGACCGACCGCACGGTGCAGAAGCAGTACGAGGATGACCTGATGGAAGCGAAGAACAAGGCCGAAATGGCGAATGTTGCCAAGTCGCAGTTCCTGGCAACCATCAGCCATGAGATCCGCACACCGATGAACGGTGTGATTGGGATGACGAGCCTGCTCGGTACGACTAAGCTCAGCCCGGAACAAAGGGAATATGTGAATTCCTTAAGGATCAGCGGGGAGAACCTGCTCACCCTGGTGAATGATATCCTCGACTTTTCGAACATCGAATCAAACAAGATCGAGCTTGAAGAGATGAACTTCAATCTGTTCGAGCTCATCGAACAGAATTTCGACCTGATGGCGCCGAACTTTACCCGTAAAGACATCGACCTGGTCTACGAAATAGACCCGGCCGTGCCTCTTTGCTTAACAGGCGATACCACACGCATCGGGCAGGTATTGGTCAACCTCATATCCAATGCTGTTAAGTTCACCGAACGCGGGTATGTTTCCCTGAAGGTGAGATCCCTGGGGGAAGTGAATAAGCATATCAGGTTAGAGTTTGAAGTAAGCGATACCGGGATCGGTATTCCAAAGGATAAATTCGACCTCTTGTTCAAGGTGTTTTCGCAGGTCGATTCTTCGAACAAGCGAAGCTTCGGAGGTACGGGTCTTGGCCTTGCCATCTGCAGACGTTTGGTTGAAGTAATGGGCGGACAGATCTCTGTGAAAAGCGAAGAGGGCAAGGGCTCTGCTTTTACCTTCAGCGTGTTGCTCAAGAAGAATGACGAGATCGCTCAGTCGGAGATCTTCAGCAGCGTACCCGCGCTTAAAGATGTGAAGGTCGTGATGCTGGACGATAACCCCGCGCATCTTTCGGTATTTAAGAATTATATGCAGCGCTGGGGATTGCAGGTCTATACGGCTTCCGGGCTTCAGCAGGCAATTGAGCTGGCCGAAGCAAACCAGCCCGACCTGGTTATCGTAGATAGCAGGGAAGGGCATAAGCCGGGCCTGGAATTTGCGAGGGCAATGCCGGCTTCCGTACATAAGATACTGCTCACCAACCATGAGCACAGGGTACACATGAACGCTGCCGATGAATCTGTTTTCCGTGCCATTATTGAAAAGCCATTAAAAGTAAGCAGCCTGCGAAACCTGCTGCTCGATATATTTTCCGCTAAAACTACAAAACGAGAATCCCCGTCCGCTACAATGAACTCTACTACCGATTATCAACAACTGCCCGTTAACATCCTGGTTGCCGAAGACAACAACATCAACCAGATGCTCATCACCCGGATCCTTGAAAAGCTCGGCTACCAGGCCGATGTCGCTTCGAACGGGAAAGAAGCCGTAGACGCGCTTGAACGCCAGAAGTATCACCTCATCTTTATGGATGTGCAGATGCCCGATATGGATGGGCTGGAAGCTACCCGCGAGATCTGCGCTAAGTATGCCGAGGCCGCGCGCCCGGTGATCATTGCCCTGACTGCGAATGCCCTGCCCGACGATATGGCCGAATGCATGGCTGCCGGTATGAACGATTACATGAGCAAGCCCTTCAAGCTGCCGGAGCTGATAGAAAAGCTGGAGAAATGGAAGGATACCCTGGCCGCGAAGATAGAGGCAGGGAAGGCTTAGCGGTCTACTTCGCCTAATACGATATCGATGGAGCCCAGGATGGCGATCAGGTCGGAGATCATCACACCCTTTGCCAGCTCGGGCAGTACCGAAAGGTTGGAGAAGCTGGCCGAACGTGCCTTGCAACGGAACGGAATCTCCGTTTTTCCATCAGCAATAAAATAATAGCCCAGCTCACCCTTGGGTATTTCACCCCGGATATAGAAGTCCTGCGCTTTCGGAATACATTTTTTAGGCATCTTCGCCCTCGGGTCGAAATCAGGGCTGCGTTTCAGATCTTTTTGCAGGCGTTCCACGCACTGCTCAATAATCTTCAGCGATTCGCGCATCTCCTGCACCCGTACCCAGTAACGATCCCAGCAATCGCCGGTAGTTCCGGCAATACCCTTGCCGGCAGGAATATCGAAATCAAGCTCCGGGTAGACCGAATAATTGTCGACGCGGCGCAGGTCCCACTTCAGCCCTGAACCTCTCAGCATGGGTCCTGAGCAGCCGTAATTGATGGCTACATTCAGCGGCAGCACACCCACGTTCGCTGTACGGTTCACAAAGATGCTATTCTCTGTGAGGATGGTATCCAGCTCGTCGATCTTCGGGCGGAAATAATCCACGAATTCCTTGCAGCGGTCTTCGAAGCCCACCGGGATATCGAAAAATAATCCGCCTACCCAGATATAGTTATAGAGCAGCCGTGCGCCGGATGCCCATTCGAACATGTTCATGATGTGCTCGCGGTCGCGGAAGCACCAGAAGAAGGGAGTCCAGGCACCGATATCCATGCCGTAGGTTCCGATCGCTACCAGGTGGGAAGCGATACGGTTCAGCTCGCATACCAGCACGCGGATGTACTCTACCCGTTTCGGAATTTCCTTGTCGATGCCTAACATACGTTCCACCCCCATCACGAAAACATGGTCATTGTTCATCGAGGTGAGATAATCCATGCGGTCGGCAAAGGGAATGATCTGGCCGTAGCTCAGCTTTTCCGCGTGCTTCTCGAAGCAGCGGTGTAGGTAGCCGATGTGTGGGACACAATCCTTCACGATCTCTCCATCAGTGAGCAGCTCCAGGCGCAGCACCCCGTGCATGGAAGGGTGCTGAGGACCCATATTCAGGATCATCTCTTCACTTTTTAAGGTCGATATGTCGGTCTTGAGCTCTGCCATGGTATTCCGCTGATGGACTTAAAAATCAATTTTGATCCCCTGGTAAGTCTCGGCGGTCTTGTAATCCTTTCGCAGAGGGTGCCCTTCCCAGTCGGCCGGGCAAAGAATCCTGCGCAGGTCGGGATGATCCTGGAACCGGATACCGAAAAGGTCGAAGGCTTCCCGTTCGTGCCAGTCGGCGCTCTTCCACACGTTGACGGTGGTCGGGACTTCCGGCATGTGCCCGCTCTCGCGGTCGAAGGGGAATCTCACTTTCAGGGTAAGCTGTGTTTTATAAGGGATAGAGGCCAGGTGATAGACCACACCCATGGCTGCTTGTTCTGTGCCGTAATCGACGCCGGAGAGGCTGGATAAAAAGTCGTAATAGGTATCAGGGTGATCGCGCAGCAGCAGGCATACCTCCGCGATCCGTTCGGTACGGATCGTAAGCGATGGCTGCAATTGTGCAGCGTCTTCCGCTACGATCGTATCTGATCCCAGGGTAACGCTGATAAGCTGTCTGGCTGTTTCAAAATGATTCACCTTGATCTCCTTTTTTAGAGCTGAATATTATGGCGCGAGGCGTTCGATCTTCCATTTACCTTTTTCCATTAACACATAATGCAAACGGTCGTGCAAACGGTTCTCGCGGCCCTGCCAGAACTCCACGCTGATCGGCTCCAGGAGGAAACCGCCCCAGTGCGCCGGCTTCGGGACCTCCTTGCCTTCGTATTTCTTTGTGTTCTGCTCCGTTGCGATCTCCAGCACCTCGCGGTTCGGGATCACCTGGCTTTGCGGGGAAGAGATCGCGCTGATCTGGCTTCCTGCCGGACGGCTGTGAAAATACGCTTCAGATTCTTCTTTACTTATTTTGATGATCTTTCCTTCAATGCGTACCTGGCGCTCTAGCTCCGGCCAGAAGATCACCACGGATGCCCATGGATTTTTGGCCAGCTCTTTTCCTTTACGGCTCAGGTAATTCGTGTAGAAGGAGATGCCACGCTTGTCGATACCCTTCAGAAGGACGATCCGTGCCGATGGCTTTCCGTCCTTGGTAGCTGTGGCAAGCGTCATGGCATTCGGTTCAAGAACCTCTGCTTTCAGGGCTTCTTCAAACCAGGCTTCAAATTGATTAAATGGGTTAGGGGATACCTCTTTTTCGGAAAGCTTTTCGTTCTGGTACTCTTTCCGCAGGTTTTCGATCGTTTCTTTTTCTAATGCCATAGCATTGCAAATCTACTATAAAATATGATGGGGATTTACTTATTCCGGTAAAGATTTCTCCAGTATAATTTTTCCTGCAGCTTTTTCAGGATGAGCTCAGCGAGCAGCAATGCCGACTCCTTTTCGCCCATCGCCATACGCACATCTTTTTCCGCCACATCGATGCGGTACAGGGTAGCATACAGCAGCTGCCTGTTCTCGCGGATCATCACGTCGATCCTTTGCGCGAGCGCGTCGCGCAGGGCCTCGTATCCGAAATCATCTGTGGTGATCAGCCCGGTGGTATCGATCTGGAGCTGCGCGCGTAATTGCTCATCAAGCTCTTTGGGGTTCGGTTCGGGTTTATGCATGATGCCGGAATGGTAATTAATGGTTTCTCATGGATGACGGATGTTTATTATACGGATCTCCGGTGAGTATTTTGCCTGTAAAAAACATTCATTCTCAGCGAAAATATGCAAATTTGGGTAAGGTTCATTTGTATGTTGGCAACGATTCCACCGGCTACCGGTAAAATACTTATTTCAGAGCCCTTTATGGCAGATCCCGACTTTAAGCGTTCGGTGGTATTCCTGGTGGAGCATGGGGAAGAGGGAACCGTAGGCTTCGTGCTGAACCAGGAAACCCAGCTGTTTCTCAACGATGTGATCGTACAGTTCCCTGATTTCGGCCCGCGCCTGCAGATCGGCGGACCTGTACAGCCTGATACGCTTCACTACATTCACCGGGAAGCCCGGCTGGGCGGAGTCGAAGTGATGCCAGGCGTATTCTGGGGCGGAAACTTTGATATCCTGAAAGAGCTTATCGATGCGCAGGAACTTGATCCCTCGCATATCCGTTTTTATATTGGCTATTCAGGATGGAGCCCGGGTCAGCTCGAAGAGGAGCTGGAGAACAATTCCTGGATCGTTTCGTCGATCTCCGTGGCGCACCTGTTCAGCGACGACTATGAAGATTTCTGGAAAGAAACCGTGCGTTCGCTCGGGAACCGTTATGCGCACATCGCTAATTTCCCCGAAAATCCTAACCTGAACTAAGCGAATACCTTCTGAAAAAAATGCTTACTGAGCCTGAGCGTTATCGGGTACGAAATCGAGCACGAGGGAATTCATGCAATATCTTTTAAAGGTAGGTGGAGGGCCATCGTCGAAGATGTGGCCCAGGTGT